>DASWQB010000183.1:0-11524 GCA_036398335.1 Afipia sp.
CGGGCGACTTCCCCGCTCTCAAGCCGAGCACGGCAATGTGGTTGCCGCGATCATGACCGGCAATGCGGCGCAAGCCCATGCGGCCATGTTCGATCATATGAGCCTGGTCGAGGATTCCTTCGAACGCCTCGCGGCGGCGGCTGCGGCGGGGTGACTCGCAGGGTGGTTTTGCAGTGGGTGATCTGGTAAAGCGCGGCATTCATTTAGCAACCGCGAGTCCACGATGATCCCCCGCTATTCCCGACCCGAAATGACCTCCATCTGGGACCCGCAGACGCGCTTTCAGATCTGGTTCGAGATCGAGGCGCACGCCGCCGACGCGCTGGCGGAACTAGGAGTCATTCCGAAAGAGGCTGCGAAAACCGTCTGGGCCAAGGCCAAGGGCGTGACTTTCGATGTCGCGCGTATCGACGAGATCGAACGCGAGACCAAGCACGACGTCATCGCCTTCCTGACGCATCTGGCGGAGATTGTCGGACCCGAAGCGCGCTTCGTGCATCAGGGCATGACCTCATCGGACGTTCTGGACACCTGCCTGAATGTGCAACTCTCGCGCGCCGCCGACATCCTGATCGCCGATATCGACAAGGTTCTCGCAGCACTGAAAACCCGCGCTTTCGAATACAAGATGACGCCGACGATCGGCCGCTCGCACGGCATCCACGCCGAGCCGGTGACGTTCGGGCTGAAATTGGCTTACGCCTACGCAGAATTTACCCGCGCGCGAGAGCGCCTCGTCGCGGCGCGCAAGGAGATCGCGACCTGCGCGATATCCGGCGCGGTCGGCACCTTCGCGCAGATCGATCCGCGCGTTGAAGAACACGTGGCCAAAGCCATGGGTCTTGCGGTTGAGCCGATCTCGACACAGGTGATCCCGCGCGACCGTCACGCAATGTATTTCGCCACGCTTGGCGTGATCGCATCGTCGGTGGAACGCCTCGCCACCGAAATCCGCCATATGCAGCGCACCGAAGTTCTGGAAGCCGAGGAGTTCTTCTCCGAAGGCCAGAAGGGCTCGTCCGCGATGCCGCACAAGCGCAATCCAGTGCTGACGGAAAACCTGACGGGCCTGTCGCGCATGGTGCGCGCTTATGTGACGCCCGCGATGGAGAACGTCGTGCTCTGGCACGAGCGCGACATTTCGCACTCTTCCGCCGAGCGCATGATGGCGCCCGATGCCACCGTGACACTTGATTTCGCGCTCAACCGTCTTGCGGGCGTGGTCGAGAAGCTCTTGGTCTATCCTGCCAACATGCAGAAGAATCTGGACCGGCTTGGAGGCCTCATCCATTCACAGCGTGTATTGATCGCACTGACACAAAAAGGCGCGGCGCGCGAGGATGCCTACAAACTCGTGCAGCGCAACGCGATGCCGGTGTGGCGCGGCGAAGGCGACTTCCTCACATTGTTGAAGAAGGACACCGACGTGAAAAAATATCTGAACGACAAAGAACTCGAAGAACAGTTCGATCTCGCTTATCATTTCAAGCACGTCGATACGATCTTCAAACGCGTGTTTGGCAAGTCCTGAACCGATGACGCAGATAGCCGATTTTACCACAGCCTATGATTTCCTGATCCTGCCGGGACGCGGCAATTCGGGTGTCGATCATTGGCACTCCTATTGGTCAATGGCCTTTCCATCCTCCGCCCGCGTGTTGCAGGATGAATGGGATGCGCCCAAACTTGTGGATTGGCTGCCGCGTCTGGATCAGGCCGTCGCGCAGGGCTCCCGTCCCGCCATTCTAATAGGTCATAGCCTTGGCGTTTCGCTTGCGGTGCACTGGCTGACGTCTCGTCCACCCGGACGCGTGAAGGCCGCCTTTCTCATCGCCCCATCGGATGTGGAATCGCCCGCGCATACGCCGGACGTCATCCGCAATTTCGCGCCGCTGCCGCGAAAGATATTGCCAGTGCCCACGACCGTCGTGGCCAGCACCAACGACACCTTCGTCTCGATCGAACGCGCGGAGCAGTTCGCAACTGCCTTGGGTGCTGACTTCTGCAACATTGGCGAGCTTGGCCACATCAACAGCACATCGCGGCTTGGCCTTTGGCCGCAAGGTTTGTTGCTGTTCGGCCAGCTTCTCGGACGTATCGCGCCCTAGATCGGCCTGCCGTCGACCATCGCTTTGAGCACGCGGTCACGCCGGATGAAGTGGTGATACAATGCGCTCAGCGTGTGCAACACGATCAGAGCCAGCAGAATATATGCGCCGTAGATATGATAATCTTCGTACAAGCGCGCGGCCGCCCTGTCGGTTGACGTAAATTGCGGAACGTTGAACAGGCCGAACCAGCTCGCATAAGGACGCGCAGCCGCACCGGAATGAGCCCACCCCAGTATCGCGACGACAAATGTCATGAGATAGAGCGCACCTTGATTGGCGCGTGCCAGCATACGCTCCCAGCCCGGCGTTTGCGCCGGCAGCGCGGGCGCAGGATTCGTCGTGCGCCAGATCAGGCGTAGCGCCATCAAGAGCAGCAAGGCATACCCGATATCAGCATGGATCGAGCGATAAAAAAAGCGGTCAGGCCGTGCCGGGAAGTGGTTCATCCACCAGCCATAGGCAATCATGCCGATAATGAGGACACCGAGCCCCCAATGGAACATGCGCGATACAATGCCCCACGCACGCTTGCCGTTCTTCAACATCAGATTATCCGCATGGTCGCTTGAGATTCGTAACAAGCCGGTTCGTTACGGAAGCCACAGATGCCGAGCGCTCGCAAGGAAAGCTCCAGCCGTTACTTTGGAATCGTTCCAATCCCGTTTATAGATGTCTTCGTTCAGAACGGCGGCGCCGAAACGGTTGCGGCAATATGTTTCTAACCATTCAGGAATAAACTCGCAGCGTGCCGAAAACACCTGACATCCTCGTGTTCGATTCGGGCCTCGGCGGCCTCACCGTACTGCGCGAGATCGTGCATGCGCGGCCGGATGCAGCCTACACTTACGTTGCCGACGATGCGTTTTTTCCCTACGGCCAGCACAATGCGGAAACGCTGGTCGCGCGTGTCGTGCCACTGATCGGCGAACTGATCGCCGCGCACCGTCCAAATCTTGTCGTGATCGCCTGCAATACCGCGTCCACATTGGTGATGACGCAGTTGCGCGAGGCCTATGAAGTGCCGTTCGTCGGCACCGTGCCCGCGATCAAGCCGGCCTGCGCGTCGTCGCAGACAAAGCGCGTGTCGGTGCTCGGCACCAAAGGCACGGTGAAACGGGAATACACTCAAAAACTGATCGCCGATTTTGCCCACGGCTGCGAAGTGACATTGGTCGGCGCGGAAAATCTCGCATCAATCGCGGAGGCGGCGCTGCGCGGCGAGAACGTCAGCGATGACGCCATCATCCAGGAAATCGCGCCCTGCTTCATCGAAGGCACAAACGGCAGCGATGCCCGCACCGACACCGTGGTGTTGGCCTGTACGCACTATCCGCTGTTGCTTGAACAGATCAAACGTCTTGCACGCTGGCCCGTGGACTGGATCGACCCTGCTCCCGCGATCGCGCGCCGGGTGGAAAATCTCCTCGGCGAACATGCGAGTGAGGATATTCCGTCCGGAGCAAAATTTTTCTTCACCTCCGGGAAGACTCCATCGCTCGCACTTGCGAAGGCGCTGCGGCCGTTCTTCGGCGCGCACGAACTCGACCACGCCTAAAGTCGTTTTGATTCCCTCACCCGCGCTGCTAGCCTTCGCCGATCTGTTCCAGGAAGAGAACAGCATGAGGGAGAACACCATGTTGAAGAGGACATTGCTTGGCCTGTTGATCGCGCTCGCCGGTATCGGGGCGGCGAGTGCACAGGCACCTGCGGCTGCGCCAGCACCGGCGGCCGCATCAGGCATCAAACGCACACCCTTGCAGGATGTCGATTATCCCGCCGGTTATCACCTCGTGACCGTGATCGCGGAAATCGCCGCAGGGACCGAGAGCGCCGGACGGCACACCCATCCCGGCGTCGACGCCAGCTACGTGCTGGACGGCGAAGGTACGCTCATCGTCGAGGGCAAACCGGACCAGCCCCTCAAACCCGGAGATTCGATTCAGATCCCGGCGGGCGTACCTCATGACATCAAGGTCAATCCCGGCAAGCCACTCAAATTGCTTGGGATTTATATCGTCGAAAAGGGCAAGCCGGTCGCTTCGCCAGCCCCCAAATAAGGCTTTTGAAGCGGCGTAAAGGTTTGACTTCGCGGCCCTTTCTCCTTAAGAACACCCTGCTCGCGGGCCGTTTACGGCCCGCGTTGCGTTTCGCGACCCGTGGTTCGCTCCGTAAGCTTACGAAGTGAACCTGTCGGTATCGAGATTTATTCTCGATGCACAGGAGGGCGCGTTTCCTCAAAACTCAAACTCAAAAGAGGACGCGATGACTAAGCGTAGTGAGGCGAAGTATAAAATCGATCGCCGTATGGGCCAGAACATCTGGGGCCGCCCGAAGAGCCCCGTCAACAAACGTGAATACGGCCCCGGCCAGCACGGCCAGCGCCGCAAAGGCAAGCTCTCGGACTTCGGCACGCAGCTGCGCGCCAAGCAGAAGCTGAAGGGTTATTACGCCAATATCTCGGAACGCCAGTTCCACGCGATCTATGTCGAAGCCAGCCGCCTGAAAGGCGACTCGGGCGAGAACCTGATCGGCCTGCTCGAGCGCCGTCTCGACACCGTGGTGTATCGCGCCAAGTTCGTCTCGACCATGTTCGCAGCCCGCCAGTTCATCAACCACGGCCACATCAAGGTGAACGGTAAGCGCGTCAACATCGCCAGCTACAAGGTGAAGGTCGGCGACGTCGTCGAAATCAAGGAATCATCCAAGCAGCTCGCCTTCGTTCTCGAAGCCAATCAGCTTGGCGAACGCGATACGCCGGATTTTCTTGAAGTCGATCACGGCAAGCAGACCGCCAAGGTCGTGCGCGTTCCGAACCTCTCGGAAGTGCCCTTCCCGGTGCAGATGGAGCCCCATCTCATCATCGAATTCTATTCGCGTTAATCTCTGCTGCGATCCTGCAAAACAAAAAGCCGCCTCAAGAGGCGGCTTTTTTATTGCATGCGAATCCAGACAGCAGTCCTACAGCGGACTTTCGAAGGAGTCATAAACGAGCTTTTTCAGCTCCGCCTGAATTCGCCCGCGCTCTGACGGTGACTGAATCATCAGCACGGCAAACATATCCTGCTGGCGGTCGATCCAGAAATAGGTACCACCCGCGCCATCCCACTTCAGCTCACCCGGCGAGCCGGGCAGATTCTTTTCACCAGCCTCGGTGCGGATGGCGAAACCGAGCGTGAATCCAAAACCGTCGCCGGGGAAATAATAATCGCCCTTCCTGATCGGCCCCCTCGGCACGATCTGGTTGGCGGTCATCGCCGCGAAAGTATCGGGCTTGAAGTAAAGTGCGCCGTCGAGCGATCCACCATTGAGGATCATCTGGCAGAACCGCGCCATGTCGCCGATCGTGGACAGCAATCCGCCGCCGCCCGATTGCCATTTCGGCGGAACTTTGGGGTCAGGCGCGTTGCCGGTGCGGAAATCCGTATCGCTCGGCAACGGTTCGGCGATCAAACGATGTTTCGCAGGATCAGCGACGTAATAAGCGGTATCATTCATGCCGAGCGGTGCGAATAACCGCTCGCGCTCAAAATCATAAAGCGGCTTGCCCGACACAATCTCGATCACCCGTCCGAGCACGTCCGTGGAATGACCATAATCCCACACCGTGCCTGGCTGCTCGGCCAGCGGCAGTGCGGCGATCTTGTCGGCCAGCCGTTTGTTGTCGATGTCGTCTGCGTAAAGGTCGGCGTTGGCATAGGCCGCGCGGACGAGGCCTGTGCCATAGAAGCCATAAGTGATGCCGGATGAATGCCGCAAAAGATCGATGATTGTTATCGGCCGGTTCGGCTTTTCCATCGTCAGGACTGGCGCGCCATTTGCTGTTTTACCCTCGACGCCAACCATCACATCCGCGAAAGCGGGAATATATTTGGAAACCGGATCATCCAGTTTAAGTCGCCCGTCATCGACCAGCAGCATCGCCGCCGCGCTGGTGATCGGCTTGCTGAGCGAGTGAAGGCGGAAGATCGTCTCCGGCCGCATCGGCTCGCCGGTGGTCGTATCGGTCTTGCCGAAAGAACGGGAATAAACCGGCACGCCGTGGCGCTGCACCAGAACGTTCGCGCCTGGAATTTTCCCCGTAGAAACCTCATTGTTGAAAAAAGCGGTGATCCGCTCGAGGCGCTGATACGAAAGCTGCGCGCTCGGCAGCAGCACCCGCATCCCGCCTTGCGCAGGCGGAGAAGCCTTCGGTACGCGCGCAGCCTGCGCCAAAGCATCCTGGAATGTGAATGCGCACGCAACGGCGATCATCAACACAAAACCAGCCCGGACGCAGGTCCGGGCCGGCAATAAAACAACGGTCTGGCTCAAAACACTGTCCTCACGCCGCCTGCACCCTCGCCGGCGGAAGGCTGTATAAATGTCAGTGGGCCGCCTGCTGAACCGACACGCCAGCGTCATCGAACAGTTTCTGCAGTTCACCCGCCTGGAACATCTCGCGAATGATGTCGCAGCCGCCGACAAATTCGCCTTTGACGTAAAGCTGCGGAATCGTTGGCCAATTCGAATATTGCTTGATGCCATCACGCAATTCAGCCGATTCCAGCACGTTCAGGCCTTTATAAGGAACGCCCACGTGGTCAAGGATCTGGACCACCTGTCCCGAAAATCCGCACTGGGGAAACTGCGGGCTTCCCTTCATGAACAGCACGACGTCGTTCGACTTCACTTCATTGTCGATGAATTGCTCGATGCTCATCTTATCATCCTCTCGGCGCTGACCTCAGGGAGGCGCCATCGCGCCCAGCCCGCTTCATTGCCAATATATGTAACCGGAATCGAAGCGCTATCCAATCAAATCACCGATAACAGATAAAAGTTGACGATATCGGGGCCGGCTTCCGGCCTTTTTCGAGGCCCCGAAATCTCCGTCAGAAACATTTCCGCGGGGTCTTCCGTATTTGTGGAGAATCCCCATCTGGGGAAGACTTTATCTCCGGAACCGATCCGCCGGAGCATCGTTCTCCCTCAAATCGGAGATTCACGTGACGAAAGCCGCTTTGCCCGCCGCAGCAGACGCCTCATTTTACGTCACCGGATCGCAGTCCCGCCTCCGTTCCAGCTTGCTGGCGAGCTACAAGACCGTCCGCGGCGAGACCGAACGCCGCGCGGCCCCGCTGTCCCCGGAGGACCAGCTCGTTCAGTCGATGCCAGACGCCAGCCCGGCGAAATGGCACCGCGCCCACACCACCTGGTTTTTCGAGCAGTTCGTACTGGGTCAGCACGCTCCCGGCTACAAGGTCTTCCATCCGGACTACCCCTATCTGTTCAACTCCTATTACGTCAGCGCCGGCCCCCGGCATGCCCGCGCCCAGCGCGGCCACCTCACCCGCCCCGGCGCCGAGGCCGTCACTGCGTACCGCGCGCATGTCGATGCCGCGATGGAACGATTTCTCCATGAGGCCAGTGAGGAAAAGCTGCGTGAGATCGCGCCGCTGATGGAGGTCGGTTTCAATCATGAGCAGCAGCATCAGGAGCTGATGCTGACCGACATCCTCCACGCGTTTGCCCAGAACCCGATTCCGCCCGCCTATGATGAGACATGGTCGTTGCCTGCTTCGCAACGCGGCGGCGATGCTTGGGTGACGCTGACAGAAGGCATCCACACCATCGGACACAACGCCGACACGTTCCATTTCGACAATGAAAAGCCCGCGCACCGCGCCCTTGTCGGCCCGGTAAAACTGGCGCGCAACCTCGTCACCAACGCACAGTGGCTGGAGTTCATGAAGGACGGCGGCTACCGCACGCCGGCGCTATGGCTGATGGATGGCTTCGCCGCCGCCGAGACAGAAGAATGGCGCGCACCGGGACACTGGCGCAACGTGGAGGGCTCGGATTCTGAAAATGGCTGGCACATCATGACTCTCGCCGGGCTCAAACCCGTCGATCTCACGGCCCCTGTCTGCCATGTCAGCTACTATGAAGCAGATGCGTTCGCGCGCTGGAGCGGCAAGCACCTTCCGACAGAAATGGAATGGGAAGTTGCCGCACGTGCGGGCGAATTGAACGATCCTTACGACATCGTCTGGCAGTGGACCCGCAGCTCGTACGCGCCCTATCCCGGCTACCGGGCCATCGAAGGCGCGCTCGGCGAATACAACGGCAAGTTCATGGTCAATCAATATGTGCTGCGCGGCTCGTCGGTGGCGACGCCTGACGGTCATAGCCGCGTCACCTATCGCAATTTCTTCTATCCGCATCACCGCTGGCAATTCACCGGGCTTCGTCTGGCCGATTATTCGGCCTGACGGACCGCATAAATTCCACATGAACTCTGGATCAAAACCGCATGAACATTCATGTTGCCGCGCGATTGAAAGATTCTCGCCAAGACGACGCCCGGCTATCTTTCGCGCGCGATGTCATCGCGGGCCTGAGCCAGCAGCCCAAACAATTGCCGCCGAAATATTTCTACGACGAGACGGGCTCGCATCTGTTCGAACAGATCACGCTGCTGCCGGAATATTATCCGACCCGCACCGAGCTGAAAATTCTGCGCGACCGCGGCCCGGACATCGCCTCCATCATTCCTCACGGCGCGGCACTTGTCGAATTCGGCGCGGGCGCGACCACGAAAGTGCGCTTGCTGCTCGATCGCTGCGAATTCAGCGCGTATGTGCCCGTCGATATTTCCGGCGCGTTCCTCAACGGTCAGGCCGATGCGCTGCGATCCGATTTCCCCGACCTCGCCGTGCATGCGGTGGTCGCGGATTTCACCACGCCGTTCGCACTGCCTGAAGCGGTGAAGGACATGCCGAAGGTGGGTTTCTTTCCCGGCTCGACCATCGGCAATTTCGATCCGCTCGAGGCCCGCGCCTTTCTGAACAGCGCGCGGAATATTCTTGGCGAAGGCGCGACGATGATCGTGGGCGTCGATCTTGAGAAGGCGGAGCCTGTGTTGCACGCCGCCTACAACGATTCGGCCGGCGTCACCGCGCGGTTCAACGAAAACGTGCTGGCGCGCATCAACCGCGAACTCGGCGGCGATTTCGATCTGTCGAATTTCGTCCACCGTGCCATCTACAATCGCGAGCGTCACCGCATCGAGATGCATCTGGTGAGTCGTGAAGCGCAGAACGCGCATCTGTGCGGCGAGACGTTTTCATTCGGCGCCGGAGAAAGCATCCACACCGAAAGCAGCTACAAATACAGCACGCAGCGCTTTCAGGCGCTGGCGCGCGAGTCGGGCTGGACACCGCAGGCAATCTGGACCGATGAAGGCAAGATGTTTTCGGTGCACGCGCTGCGGACCGGCTAGTCCTACAATTTCGCGCGCTCCACGCCGCTCAGTGAAATCGCCTCCCACGCGGCGACCAGCAGAAGGACGAACGCGGCGAGTAACGCCAATGCAAGCGGCGCGAAGAAGTGCGCGAACGGAACCAGCAGGGCCAGCACTCCGATGCCGACCAGATGCGACAACTGGAAAATGCCGCGGACGGTCCGTTTGAACAAAATCGTACCGACAAGAAACAGCAGCGGGCCGCCGATGATGGTCAAGGTTGCCTTGATGTCGGTGTGTCCGGCGGGATGCGCCAGCAGCACCTCGTCACCCACCGCCGATACCACAATGCCGGCGACAATCGGCAGATGCATGTAAGTGTAGGCGATCCGCGCAAGCCGGCCGGACTCCTCGGACTCCGAAATCCGTTCGGAGCCGGCCTCAGCGCCGAGATGAAAGTAAATCCACCACATCGCGATGCTGCCGATCAGCGCCACGATGAACGCGACGATCACCGCCGCGTTCCATTCCGTCTCGGCAAAGGTCGCGCCGGTGACGACGATGGATTCGCCGAGCGCGATGATGATAAATCCCGCGCAGCGCTCCGCCAGATGCCCGCCCTCGACATCCCAATCCCCGATCGAGGATACGCCGATGCCCGGACAACGAAAACGCATCGCCGGTCCCGCATATTCGATGGCAACCGCGATGGCCCAGAGCACAAGACGCGCCGTGCCATCGGCAAAACCGCCCGCGATCCAGAATATCCCGCTGCATGACATCCAGATGGTGATGCGCAAGAGATTCATCCGCCATGCGGTTTGCGATTTCGGTATCGACAGGAAGGTGAAAAGCGACCGGCCGACCTGCATGGCGGTGAAGGCCAGCGCGAAAGCCAGACCCCGGCTCTCAAATGCCTTGGGAATGGATGTCGACAGCAGCAAGCCAGCGATCATCAGGGCGAACAGCATCAGCCGGACCGGGGTGCGCTCCGGATCGAGCCAGTTGGTGATCCACGACGTGAAGATCCACACCCACCACACGGCCAAAAACAGGATCGTGGTCTGGAGCGCACCGAGCGGGGTGAAATGCGCCAGCAGCGTGTGCGAGATTTGCGTGATGGCGAACACGAACACCAGATCGAAAAACAATTCGACATAGGTGACGCGGTGATGACCGTGCGGGGCGCGTCCGCGCAGCAGGGTCCGGTGCTTCGCTCGCGGAGTAACCACGCGTTAGTCCGGCACGCCGGTCTGCAGCGCAAGGGCATGCAGCACGCCGCCCATCTGTCCCTTCAGCGATTGGTAGACGATCTGGTGCTGCTGCACGCGGGATTTGCCGCGAAAGGATTCAGCGATCACGGTCGCGGCGTAATGGTCGCCGTCACCAGCCAGATCGCGGATGGTCACAGTCGCGTCGGGAATCGCGGCCTTGATCATGGTTTCGATGTCCCGGGCATCCATAGGCATTTGATGGTCTCCTCGTCGCTCCGCCAAGGCGGTCAGCGAAGCATCTCTTATGCCAGATTCTACCCTCAACTATCGTCCGGGTCACGTGGGCATTCGTCGCAACCGTTCCTATATCCCGGTGGAAACTGACCCGAGCCAGAAAGTTTTGTCATGAATAAAACCGTCAAAATTCCCGGCGCCGACCATCCGATTACCATTTCCCGGAATCCGAAAAAGGTGAGGATCAGCACCGGCGGCGTTGTCATCGCCGAGACCGCGCATGCGCTGACGCTGCGCGAGGCCGCCTATCCGGCGGTGCAGTATATTCCGCGCAACGACGCCAATATGGCGTTGCTCGCCAAGACCGACCGCAGCACCTACTGCCCCTACAAGGGCGATGCGGGCTATTTCACGATCAACGCGGGCGGCAAAACGCTGGAGAACGCGATCTGGACCTACGAGCAGCCGTATGACTCGGTGAAGGAGATCGCGGGCCATCTCGCCTTCTATCCCGACAAGGTCACGATCGAGGAACTGCCGTGATGCGATAGCCTTGGGCTGCTTTACCATATAGGAGGGTTTATGCCGGTACGTTATCTCAACCCATCTCGATATGTTGGAAGTGATTTTGTAGGAGAGGCTAATGCTGATTGGCACGGTAACAATGCCGCATTTACCTGTCCTCTTTGCTCTAAAGTTTTTATAGTTACTGCCTTTAATAACGAGGGAGCCAACGGCCGGCC
>DASWQB010000184.1:0-2007 GCA_036398335.1 Afipia sp.
TCCCTGCTGGCAGGGATAGCGGCCCGGCTGAATCAAAGCCCGGCGGCACACGTCCGACGACGCCCGCGCCTGAACCTGCGCGGCCAGATGCGGACGCCCAGAAGGCTGGAGCCGCGCCCGCGCTGCCTGCGGCGCCTGCCGAGAAAATGGGCGAGCCGGTGAGCAAATAAAATTATCGCAGAGAGAACGAATTTAAAATCTCGCCAGTTATCAGTGGGACGGCCATAGTGAGATGTCGCGACAGGCGATAATCCAACTGTGGGGTATGTGATGAAAATCGATGACGTCAAGCGCTCGGCGTATGCCATGCCGCTTACCAATCCCTCGTTCCCGCCGGGACCATATCGTTTTTTCAATCGCGAATTTTTTGTCATCACCTATCGCACCGATCCCGACGCGCTGGCGGCTGTCGTGCCGGAGCCGCTTGAGGTGACGGACAACCTGGTGAAATACGAATTCATCCGCATGCCGGATTCGACCGGCTTCGGTGACTACACCGAGACCGGACAGGTGATCCCCGTCCGCTTTAAGGGAGTAGAAGGCGGCTACGTCCATTCCATGTATCTCGACGACGATGCACCGATCGCGGGTGGACGTGAGCTATGGGGGTTTCCAAAAAAACTTGCCGCGCCAAAACTGGCGGTTGAAACGGACGTGCTTGTCGGCACCCTGCATTATGGTTCGGTGCTCTGTGCGAGTGCAACCATGGGCTACAAGCATAGCGCCGTCGATCACGACAGCCTATTGAAGGCGCTGGCGGCACCGAACTTCATGCTGAAAATTATCCCGCATGTCGATGGATCGCCGCGCATCTGCGAACTGGTCCGGTATTATCTGGAAGACGTGACGCTCAAGGAAGCCTGGACCGGCCCGGGTGCTCTCGGTCTCTTTCCACATGCGCTCGCCGATGTTGCGCGGCTGCCTGTGCGTGAAGTGGTGTCAGCGCTTCATTATAAAACGGACCTGACGCTTGGGCTCGGCGAAGTCGTGTTCGATTATCTGGCAAAGTAGGGCCTGGTACAACTTTGCATCCGATACAGATCGTCATTGCCGGGCCTGACCCGGCAATCCATCTGTCATCGTGAAGAGTGATGCATGTGCGGGTAAGCCCGCTTATGATGCGCTCGTTGTGCGTAATCAGCGCACCAGAATGTTTCTGAACTGCCAGGGATCGCTGGTGTCGATGTCTTCCGGAAACAGGCCCGGCCGATCGGTCAGCGGCGTCCAGTCGGTGTAGTAGCCTTTCACCGGTCCGAGATAGGGCCGCTGGATTTCCAGCAGGCGATCGAAATCCATTTCGTCGGCTTCGACGATGCCTTCGTTCGGATTTTCAAGCGCCCATACCATGCCGCCGAGCACGGCGGAGGTCACCTGCAGGCCGGTTGCGTTCTGATAGGGCGCGAGTTTGCGCGTCTCTTCGATGGAGAGCTGTGAGCCGTACCAGTAAGCATTGTTGTCATGGCCAAACAGCAGCACGCCGAGCTCGTCGATGCCATCGATAATCTCGTTCTCGTCGAGAATGTGATGCTTCTCCTGCATTCTGGCTGCGCGGCCGAACATTTCATGCAGGGAGAGCACCGCGTCATCTGCCGGGTGATAAGCATAGTGGCACGTCGGGCGGTAGATAACCTTGCCTGACGCGTCGCGCGCTGTGAAATAGTCCGAGATCGAGATGGACTCGTTGTGGGTGACGAGGAAGCCATATTGCGCGCCGCGGGTCGGGCACCAGGTGCGCACGCGCGTGTCGGCGCCTGGCTGCATCAGGTAGATCGCCGCGCCGCAGCCGGATTCGTGGGTGCGCGCGTTTTCAGGCATCCACTTTTCATGCGTGCCCCAGCCCAATTCGGACGGTTGCACGCCTTCCGACAGGAAGCCTTCGACCGACCACGTGTTGACGAATACGCCCGGCTCTTTCGGCTTCTTCGAACGCTGGGTGTCGCGTTCGGCGATGTGGATGCCCTTGATGCCGGCCTGTCGCATCAGGTCCGCCCACTCAGCCTTGGTCTT
>DASWQB010000185.1:0-4499 GCA_036398335.1 Afipia sp.
GGAAAACGCCGCGACGCTCATTATGTCGGCGGGCGTGGTCCAGCCCGGCAGCAGCGACGCGCAGAAGAAGGTCGCCGCGCTGGCGGAAATGGCGCAGGCGGCCAATGCCGCGCGTGGGGCGACGATAGCGCCGGTGCCGGCGAAGGTGGACTAGAATCTTTTCGCGTCTGACAAAATCAGAAGCGAGACCCTCTTCATTGATGCGTTTTCTTCACGCGGACCGGTGCCCGCTTCGCTCGAAAACGCGATCAACTATCCTGCGCCGATCAGCGGCACGGCCTCGTCTCGCTCATAAAGATAAAGCAAGCAGCGCAAGGCCTCACCGTGCTCGCCCTCGAGTTTCGGATTGTCCTGCATGATCCGCAGCGCCTCATCACGCGCCTGCGTAATATATTGGCTGTGGATGTCCGGCCGCGCGATGCGATAGCCGGGCAGGCCACTCTGGCGGGTGCCGAGCACTTCGCCTTCGCCGCGGAGCCGCAAATCTTCTTCCGCGATTCTGAAGCCGTCCGTGGTCTCGCGGATGACTTTCAGACGCGCCGCAGACATTTCACCTAAAGGCTCGTGATAAAGCAGAAGACACGTCGACGCTTCCGAGCCGCGGCCGATGCGCCCGCGCAGCTGATGGAGTTGAGCGAGTCCGAAACGCTCCGCGTTTTCGATCACCATGATCGACGCTGCCGGCACATCGACGCCGACCTCGACCACGGTGGTCGCGACCAGCACCTGAATTTCGCCGGCGGCAAATTGCGCCATCACAGAGTCCTTCTGCGCGCCCTTCATCTGGCCATGCACAAGACCCACGCGGTCGCCGAAACGCTTTTGCAGCGTTTCGAAACGTTTTGTGGCGTTGGTCAAATGCGCGAAGTCCTCCACGTCGGATTGCTCGACCAGAGGGCATATCCAGTAAACCAGTTTGCCGGACTCGATGGCGCGGCCCACGGCGTCGATGATTTCTCCGGTGCGGCTGTCAGGCACGGTTCGGGTGTCGATCGGCTGGCGGCCGGCGGGTTTCTCCCGCAACTCTGAAATGTCCATGTCGCCGAAGTAAGTGAGCACCAATGTGCGTGGGATCGGTGTCGCGCTCAGAACCAGCACGTCGACAGCATCACCCTTGTCCGTTAACGCGAGGCGTTCGCGCACGCCGAAACGATGCTGTTCGTCCACAACCGCGAGCGCCAGCGACTTGAACACCACATCGTCCTGGATCAGCGCATGGGTGCCGACCAGAAGATCAATCTCGCCATTCTCAAGGCGCGAGAGAATATCTCGCCGCTCCTTGCCTTTCTCGCGCCCGGTCAGAATCGCAACGCGCATGCCGGCGCGTTCGGCCAGGGGAGCAATCGTCTTGATGTGCTGACGCGCAAGGATTTCGGTCGGAGCCATTAGCGCCGATTGCTTGCCGGCTTCCGCGACGGCTGCGGCGGCGAGCAGCGCCACCACGGTCTTGCCCGAGCCGACATCGCCCTGTAGCAGCCGCAGCATCCGCACCGGCTGGACCAGATCGCTGGCGATGGCCTTGGCTGCTTCCTGCTGCGAATGGGTGAGTGCATAAGGCAGCGCGTCGATGATCTTGCTCCGCAAATGCCCGTCGCCGGCGTTGCGCAGGCCGGCTGGGCGACGGAGTTGCGCGCGCACCAGCGCGAGCGCGAGTTGTCCGGCGAGCAGCTCGTCGAACGCCAGCCGCGACCAGAATTTTTCCTGCGGCAGGATATCGGCGAGTGCGACAGGTTCGTGCACCCGGTGCAGCGCCTCGGATAGCGAGGGAAACATACAGCGCCGCAGCACTTCGGGGCTGATCCATTCCGGTAGGTCGGGCAGTTTCTCAAGCGCCTGAACCATCGCGCGGCGGATCGATCCGATCGCAAGACCTTCGGTCAATGGATAGACGACATCGATCTGCGGCAGCTTGGCGAGGCCTTCTTCATCCACCACACGGTCGGGATGCACCATCTGCAAGGTGCCGTCGAACATCTGCGCGGTGCCGGAGACAAATCGCTTTTCGCCGACCGGCAGCAATTTTTCGACATAGCCCGGCTGGGCGCGGAAATATGTCAGCATCACATCGCCGGTGTCGTCGCTGGCATAGACCACATGCGGTGCGCGCGAACGGCCGGGCGGGGCGGGACGATGGCGATCCACCGTTACCTCCAGCGTCACCACGGTGCCCGGAACCGCATCGCGAATTTTCGGCCGTGCGCGCCGGTCGATCACGCTGACCGGCAGATGCAGCAGCAAATCGACAAGGCGCGGCGTGTCGCTGCGGTCGAGCAGATAGCGAAACAATTTGTCCTGCTTCGGTCCCACGCCCGAAAGACTCGTGACCGGCGCAAACAACGGATTGAGCAGATCAGGGCGCATCGTGATTCGTGACCTTTGCACTTGCGCTTTTGCATAGCCCGGATGCGCGCCCAGAGAAATGCTGACATCGCGTCGCACTGGCGCTATATCAACGTCGCCCGGCATGTCCGGGCTTTCGGCGTTGAGGAAAATCACGATGTCAGGATCATCACGGTCGAGCGACGGGCTCGATCCAAGGCGCAAGCGGTTGCTGTTCCGCTGCTGGCATCGCGGCACGCGCGAGATGGATATGTTGCTCGGCGGCTTCGCCGATCTCCATATCGCGACAATCGACGATGCGGAGCTTGGCGAACTCGAGCGGTTGATCGAATTGCCGGACCCGGACCTTTACGCGGCGTTCTGCGAAAAGGAACCGCTGCCGCCTGAATTCGCTGACGGAATATTCCTGCGCATCAAGGCGTTCGGCACATCAGGCCAGCCTGTATGAGTCAAGCGCGTTCGCCCGCAAACTCCTTGACGCCCGGTCGTGCGTTGACGCTCGCCAACGTTGCCGAAGGCTCCGAAGGCTTGATCGTTTCAGATCTCGCGCGCGCCGTCGCCGCGCGGCAAAATCCTCCGGCTGTCAGCCTTGCCGTGGTGTGCCGCGATGGGCCGCGCATGGCACAGCTTGCGCGCGCGCTGGACTTCTTCGCACCCGACATTTCGGTGATGCAATTTCCCGCATGGGACTGCCAGCCCTACGACCGCGTCTCACCGCATGGCGGCATTCTTGCGCAGCGCCTGACGACGCTCGCTCGGCTCTCGCGCCTCAAGGGCGGCGACAAGCCGCTGATCGTGCTGACCACGGTCAACGCCGCCGTTCAGCGTGTGCCGGCGCGCGATGCGGTCGCGGCACAGGCGCTGTCCGTGGCGCCGGGTCATCGCGTGCCGATGGACTCCATTGCCGCATGGCTCGAGCATAATGGTTACAGCCGCACTTCAACCGTGCGCGAGCCGGGTGAATACGCCGTGCGCGGCGGCATTCTCGATCTGTTTCCCGCCGGGCTCGATCAGCCGGTGCGGTTCGACTTCTTCGGGGACACGCTCGAATCCATTCGCAGCTTCGACGCGGAAACCCAGCGCACGCTGCTCGACATGCGCGCGCTCGATTTAGTCCCTGTGTCAGAGTTTCAGCTTGTCACCGAAACCATCCGGCGCTTCCGCATGGGCTACGTCGCCCAGTTCGGTGCACCGGAACGCGATGACATGCTGTATGAAGCCGTCAGCGAAGGCCGCCGTCACCCTGGCATGGAGCATTGGCTGCCGCTGTTCGTCGAGAAGATGGACACGCTGTTTGACTATCTCGACGGTACGCCCATTGCCATCGAGCCACAGGCGGAAGATGCGGCGCGCGAGCGCCTCAAACAGATTAAAGACTATTACGACGCGCGCCATGAGGCGATGCAGCATCCGGGCGGCGGCGCGATCTATAAACCGCTGCCGCCGGACCGGCTTTATCTCACCGACGCTGAATGGTCGAAGCGTTTGGCCGTCAGCGCGCTGGCGCGGTTGACGCCCTTCGCCGTTCCGGAAGACGCCAACGTGATCGACATCGGCGCGCGGCAGGGTCGCAATTTCGCGCCGGAACGTGCGGACGCGGCGGTCAACGTGTTCGAGGCTGTGGCCGCACACATCAACAAGATTCAAAGTGAGCGCAAGAAGGTCGTGGTCGCGCTATGGAGCGAAGGCTCACGCGAGCGCATGGCGAGCATGCTCACCGACCACAAGTTGCTCAATCTCACCAGCGTCAACACATGGCGCACGGTGCAGGCGACGCCGCGCAACGAGACCATGCTGGCTGTGGTCGGCCTTGAATCCGGTTTCGAGACCGATACCGTCGCGCTCATCACCGAACAGGACATTCTCGGCGACCGCCTTGTGCGCGCGCGTAAATCCAGCCGCAAGCTGGAGAACTTCATTTCCGAGGTCACCAGTCTTTCCACCGGTGATCTTGTCGTTCATGTCGAGCACGGCATCGGGCGTTTCATTGGCTTGCAGACGCTCACAGTCGGCGGCGCGCCGCATGATTGTCTCGAACTGCATTACGCCAACGAGACCAAACTTTATCTGCCGGTTGAAAACATCGAATTGTTATCGCGCTACGGCTCCGAACAGGCCGGCGTCGAACTCGACCGGCTTGGCGGCGGCGGCTGGCAGGC
>DASWQB010000186.1:0-6198 GCA_036398335.1 Afipia sp.
GCATCGCGGCGGATGCCGGCTACCTTGTCCTCATTCCGCTGGCGGGCGCCGCCTTCCTGAGCGTGAACCGCAATCCGCTTGCCGGTCTGGCGCTCGGCTTCGCGGCCGTCGCCAGCGCGTTCACTGTCAATATGCTGATCAAGCCGCTGGATGCGGTTCTGGTCGAATTCACCAACGACGCCATCCATCTGGTCAATCCAAACGCCTCGATCGGTCTGACCTCGAACCTCTGGTTTTCGATCGCATCCGTCGTGGTTTTGACAGGCCTCATAGCCGTCATCAACGACAGGATCATCGAGCCTCGGCTCGGCCCATACAAAGGCGACGGCGACGCCGCAAAAAACGCGGGTCAACCGACTGAAGGCGGCGGAGAGCTATCCGCCGATGAATCGCGCGGCTTGAGATATTCGCTGTATGCCCTTGTCGGAACGATCATTGTCTTCGCGCTGTTATCGATTCCGGCCGGTGCGCCGCTGCGTAATCCGGTCACCGGTGATCTGATCGGGAATTCGCCATTCATGAATGGCCTGATCGCCTTCATCATGGTGCTGTTCCTGACCACCGGCGCGGCTTATGGCCTCGGGTCGGGATCGATGAAGAACGTCACCGATATCATCAAAGCCATCGAAAAGGCGTTGAACGGTCTCGGCGGCCTGATTTTCCTTTTCCTGATTATCAGCCAGTTCGTCGCTTACTTTAACTACAGCAACATGGGGACCATTCTGGCCGTGAAGATGGCCGATGTGCTGCGGGATTCCAACATCGGCCCGCTGTGGCTGTTGATCGGATTTATCATCGTCGTCGCCATCGTCGATCTTTTGATTACAGGTGCCATCGCCAAATGGGCGATCTTCGCGCCGATCTTCGTCCCGCTTCTGATGAAACTTGGTGTCGCGCCCGAAGCCGTGCTGGCGGCCTACCGGGTCGGCGACTCCCCGATCAATTCCATCACGCCCCTGAACGCTTACTTCGCGCTGGTGGTCGGCTTCGCCCAGAAATACGACAAGAACGCGGGTGTCGGAACCGTCGTGGCGCTGATGCTGCCTTATGTGATCTGGATTCTGGGAATTTGGACACTGCTTTTCATTGCGTGGTTCCTGATGGGACTGCCGTGGGGGCTGTAGCTAATCGTCGCGAGACAAATCGACATTCGCCGCTTGAACAGCGTAGCCTGGAAGGATCGCCAATATGAGCAGCCCCGCCTCATCCGTGGACGCAAAGTACGTCACAGATCTCTTGATGAAACTTCTTTCCGTGGAAGGCGTCACCGGAGAGGAGGCGGCCATCGCCGCGCTTGTCTCTGATGAATTGAAGAAAGCAGGCGTTCCCGCATCGGCTATCCGCTTCGATGACGTGAACAAGCGCATCCCGCTTCCGACGCAGACCGGCAATCTGATCGCCGAACTGCCGGGCACGCGGCCCGGTCCACGGATCGCGTTCTCAACACACCTCGACACCGTGGCTTTGTGCGCCGGTGCGAAACCCAGGCTCGAAGGCGACAAGATCGTCTCCGACGGCACCACCGCGCTCGGAGGCGACAACCGCACCGGCTGCGCGGTGTTGATCGCGGTGGCCGCGACGCTGCTGAAGCATAAACTTCCGCATCCGCCCATCACGCTGCTTTTTACCGTGCGGGAGGAAAGCGGGCTGCACGGCGCGCGTGAACTCGATCCCGCGCAGATGAGCGGCGCGACGATGTGTTTCAACGTCGACAGCGGACCTGCCGCCGGTTTGATTATCGGAGCTGTCGGGCAGGAGAATTGGGACGTAGAGATATTCGGAAAAGCCTCCCATGCCGGGGTAGCGCCTGAGAAGGGCATTTCATCGACACTGGTGGCGTCGGTCGCGCTCGCGGACGCGTATCGCGGCGGATGGTTCGGAAAGGTCGTCAAGCCCGAAGGCACGGGGACAAGCAATCCGGGTCTATTTGGTGGCAAGGACGGAAAGGCGGCGGGCAGCGCCAACAACGTCGTCACCGACTATGTCCATGTCACTGGCGAGGCCCGCAGTTCGGACGCGAAGTTCGCGAGCGCAATCACGGCGGCGTATCGGGAGGCGTTCGAGAAAGCCGGCGCGACAGTCAAGGATTCCGGCGGGGAGAGCGCCAAGGTGAAGTTCAGCGCCGCGGTTTCTTACCCGCCATTCAAGATATCGGAGGACTCACCGGCTTTGAAGCATGCCAAACGCGCGGCGGAGTCGATTGGTCTGACGCCGAGCGTCGTGTTCTCAAACGGTGGTCTCGACGCCAACTGGCTCGTCAAGCACGGCATTCCCACGGTGACGATCGGTGCCGGGCAAAATGAAGTCCATACCATCAAGGAATTTGTGGACGTGCCGGAGTTTGTGAACGGCTGCCGGTTGGCGGTCGCGCTGGCGACGCTGGAAGGTTAGTAGAGTGGTTTGACATTCGCACCCCACCCGGCCGCGAACTCTCAAAGCGAATGTCAAATCCAGAACTCCACTGGAAACTTATATTTTCCAGTGGTCCTTTGATTCTAACATTCGCAAGAATGCCCGCTGAAACGGGATGCGAATGTTAGAATCGGACCACTAGAAGTCGAGTTTGGACGCTGGCTAAAGGCGATCACATGTGCAACCTCGCTTGCTTGGCAAGCGCTTCCATACGAAGAGCAATGTGGATGCACGGCGCATGAACGAGGTCATTGTCCGCGTGAACAGTCTTGCCGATTTCCAGCCGCTTCATGCGGCCGAGGCAAAGGTTCTGGCCGGTCTCGGATCAGGGGATTTCAGCAGGATCGGCGACGGCCTGCGCCCGGAGGGGGATGATCTCGCCCGAACCGTCCGCGCGAAGTTTCTGCGCTTTCTCATTCTGGGCGGCGATGATTTTCGTTTGCACGAGACCGGGCTGAGGATCAACGGCGCGGACGTCACGGGGACGCTCAATCTGGAGGGGTGCCGGATTCCACGCGATATCGCGCTGACGGACTGCCGCTTCGATGCTTCGCCTGTGTTGCGCTCGGCCATCATCGACAATCTGTTTCTCGACGGATCGGCGTTGCCGGGTGTGCAGGCGGACCGGCTGGAAGCGCGCGGTGGAATTTCGATCTGCAGCGCGACCGTGACCGGAGAGATCCGGCTGCGCGGCGCGCGCCTTGGCGGCAATGTCGAAGCGGACGGCGTAACGATTGAAGTGTCCGATGGGATTGCGATCGACGCCGACGGGCTGGAGGCGCGAGGCAACATTCATCTTCGCGGCGCCAAAATATACGGCGGCATCAATCTTGTGGGCGTGCGCCTCGGAGGCGACTTTAACGCGGCCGGTGCGCGGATCGAACGGCCCGGCGAAATTGCCCTGAATGGCGGCGGCATCGCGGCGCGTGGCGACATGGCGCTGCGCGGCGCAAACATTGTCGGCGAAGTCCGCCTCGTCGGCGCGCATTTCGGGGGAGATGTCGATTGCACGTCGGCGACGCTCGAGCAGTCCGGCGGTCACGCGCTCCGGCTTATTCGCGCTCGGATCGACGGCGCCTTTTTCCTGCGGCAGGGCGCGTCAATTGAAGGGACGCTCGATCTGACGGCAACCTCCATTGGCGCGATCGACGATGAGCAGGCATGCTGGCCGAAGGAGGGGGACCTGCGGCTCAATCGTTGCCAATACGGCGCGATCATCGGCGGCCCGATTGATGCGAAGAGCAGGCTTGGCTGGTTGGCGCGTCAAGTATCTGGAGGCAGCGGGGGAGAGTTCTGGCCGCAACCTTACGAGCAGCTGTCGACGGTGCTTCGCGAGATGGGGCACGACGACGAAGCGCGTGCTGTCCTGATCGTGAAGGAAAAGTTGCAGCGGCGCGCGCGGCGATTGCGCACGAAGAATCCGTTGCGGCGAGCGATGCGGGCGGTCAATGACGCCGTGCTTGCCGTGACCGTGCGCTATGGCCGCCAGCCTCTGCTCGCGCTGGTCTGGCTGATGTTGTTCTGGGCGATCGGCGTGGCGGTATTCCACACGGCCGAGCAGAACAGCGCTCTTAAACCGAACAGTCCGGTTGTTCTGCGTTCGCTGGAATGGACGATGTGTTCGCTCGAGAAAACCGAGAGCCGCTACATGCCTTCGAGCGGCCAGATCATGAATGGGCGCGCAATGGCGGGGCAGACGCAGCTATCCTGCTTCCTCGACCAGCCGGAAGCTGCCAGCTACCCCGAATTCAGTTCCTGGATGTACTCGCTGGATGTGATGCTGCCGGTTCTGGAGATCGGGCAGAAACAATATTGGCGGCCCGACCCTACGAAGCCGACAGGGACGTTCACCCTGACTTACTATTATTTCTTGTCGGTCATCGGCTGGACCCTGAGCCTGCTGGCAGTGGCCGGATTTTCGGGCCTCGTGAAAACGAAATAGCATCGAGCGCACTTTGACCGCCTGCAAATTGTTCCGTGATTTCAATTATATAGAAGCTCACAGATCGCGCCTGAACGGTGCGCCGTCTTCCCGATATCAACGCAACGATTTCGTTTCAAATACCAGACGTGCCGTCATGGTTTCACGCCAGCGATGCGCTATACTAATTGCGGCGAAACGAATGTTTCCTTCACGGCATTCACTGGAGAATTTCATGCGCAAGATATTGACCGTTCTCGCGGCGCTGGCGACGCTCAGCCTCACCAATTGCGGTTACAACACGATCCAGCAGAACGACGAAGGCGTCAAATCTGCGTGGGCGGAGGTTGTGAACCAGTATCAACGCCGCGCCGATCTGGTGCCGAACATCGTCAATTCGGTGAAGGGTTTTGCGCAGCAGGAAAAAGACGTGCTGCTCGGCGTCACCAACGCCCGCGCCCGTGTCGGCAGCGCGCCGGTTTCGCCTGATGTCGTCAACGACCCCGCGCAACTGCAGAAATTCCAGCAGGCGCAGGGCGAACTCACCGGCGCGCTGTCGCGCCTGCTGGTGGTCACCGAAAATTACCCGACACTGAAATCCGATCAGCTGTTCCGCGATCTCATGGCGCAGCTTGAGGGCACCGAGAATCGCATCGCTGTGGCGCGCAACCGCTACATCAAGGCGGTGCAGGATTTCAATGTCGGCATCCGTACCTTCCCGAACAATCTGACGGCGATGCTGTTCGGCTATAAGCAGAAAGCGAACTTTGCGGTGGACAATGAGCGAGAAATCTCTGTCGCGCCGCGGGTCGATTTCAACGCGCCGCCGCCGGCAGCAGTACCAGCGCCGACACCAGCGCCTGCGCCCGCAACGCCACCGGCGGAGCAGCCGAAATAACCCGCTGACATAAACCCGATGACAATGGCTCGCCTCGCGAGACCTGCGATGGTTGCTGCAAGACACGCTGCGAAACACGCCGCCCTCGCGCTTGTTTTGTGCTGGGCGTGGCTGGGTCTGGCGGCGCTGACAACTTCCGCGCGCGCGGAGGTGGCGGTTCCGCCGCTCACCGGGCGCGTGGTCGATCTGACCTCGACCCTCGGCTCCGATCAAATTGTGAGTCTCGAACAGAAGCTGAAGGATTTCGAGGATCGCAAGGGCAGCCAGATCACAGTCCTGATCGTGCCGACGACCCAGCCGGAGGCGATTGAACAATATGCGCTGCGGGTGGCCGAACAATGGAAGCTCGGGCGCAAGAAAGTGGACGACGGCGCGCTTCTTCTTGTCGCCAAGGACGATCGCAGACTGCGTATCGAGGTGGGCTACGGCCTTGAAGGCGCGCTCAACGATGCAACCTCCAAGCGCATCATTGATGAGATCATCACGCCGAGATTCCGCTCCGGTGATTTCGCCGGCGGCATAAATGCCGGCGTCGATCGCATGCTCAAGGTCGCGGATGGCGAGCCATTGCCTGCGCCGAAGCCGATCCAGCAAATGTCACCGGGCGCAATGGATGCACTCGGTGAGTTCTTCCCGGTCCTGCTGATCGGCTCGATCGTCGTTGGCGGCATCATGCGCACCATGTTCGGACGGCTCGGCGGTTCGATCATCACAGGTGCGGGTGTCGGTATCGTGGTCTGGCTGTTCGTCGGCGCCCTGGCTATTGCAGGGCTGGCCGGTCTTGCCGGATTTTTCTTTACCTTGGTCGGCGATGCGGTGATGTCGTCAGGCGGCGGTAGAGGCCGGGGTGGATTTGGCGGCGGTGGGTTCAGCAGCGGCGGAT
The DNA here is from genome assembly GCA_036398335.1 of Afipia sp. Taxonomy (GTDB): domain Bacteria; phylum Pseudomonadota; class Alphaproteobacteria; order Rhizobiales; family Xanthobacteraceae; genus Afipia. Next base: position 6,115 of record DASWQB010000186.1, read on the forward strand.
CGAGTTGGGGCGGCGGCGGTGGCGGCGGATTCAGCGGCGGGGGCGGCAGTTTCGGCGGCGGCGGCGCATCGGGAAGCTGGTAGC
>DASWQB010000187.1:0-3489 GCA_036398335.1 Afipia sp.
GCTTCGTCCAGAAAGAACAATTCGGTCCAGTGCCGACCGGCCCAGACATCGCGGCGGCGGTTCTGGAATTCCAGCAGGCAAACCAGCCACGCGTGAGTGGTCCATCGCCGCTTGAGTGTGCGGGTGGCGGGATTATGGATCACGCCGCGATTGCCGGTGAACAGGCCGCGATGCGGCGTGGAGACAATATCGCCGGTCGGCGCAACCCTGTTTTGCAGCGTCATGACTCTTCGCCGATCGGTGCCGACAGAATTCAGACGATTTATGCCGCGCCGTCCTTGATCGGCGGCTGGAACGACAATCCCGTATCCCAGGGAAAGAAGATCCAGGTGTCCTGCGACACTTCGGTGATGAACGTATCCACCAGCGGCTTGCCCATCGGCTTGGCGTAGACCGCCGCGATATGCGCCTTGGGCGCAATCTCGCGCACGATGCGCGCGGTCTTGCCGGTGTCAACAAGGTCGTCGACCACCAAAAGCCCCTCGCCGCCCTCGCCGCCGAGCGCCCGAACGCCATCAGAGATGTTTTTCAAAATCTCGAGCTCGCCTTGCGTGGTGTGCGCGTAGCTCGCCACGCACAGCGTATCGATCATGCGCATGCCGATCTCGCGCGCGACGATCGCCGCCGGCACGAGGCCGCCCCGCGTGACCGCGACCAGCGCGCGAAACGGCCCCGCGCCGTTCAGCCGCCAGGCCAGCGCGCGCGCATCGCGGTGAAACTGGTCCCACGACACCGGAAACGGTTTTTGCGCGGTCTCCTCGCTCATGATTTCGCGATCTTCAAATTCGCCAGCATCGCCTCGACATCGACCATCGCCGCATGGATCTTCTCCGCATCGCGCGAGCGCACAACGACATTGGTGTTGGGTTTGCCGTCCTCGTCGGTGAAAGGATAGCTGCCGATGCTGGTTTCAGGATGCGCCGCCTGAATGGCGCGCAGCGGCGTGCCGATATCGCCCTCGCGCGCATTGGCGCGCACCGATTCGGACAGCATGCGCGCGCCCGATTTCAGTTTCGGCGAGATGATATCCATCATCGCCTGCATGATGCTGGGCACGCCGGCCATCACGATGACATTGCCGATCTTGAAGCCGGGCGCGAGGATGGTGGCGCTGTCAATCAGCTCGGCGCCGTCGGGGATGCGCGTCATTCGCAAACGGGCTTCGTTGAGTTCAGCCTCGGAGAAACGCTGGCGGAACCGCGCCACCACGTCGGGGTGGTAATCGATCTTGACCCCGAACGCCTTGGCCACCGAATCGGCGGTGATGTCGTCATGGGTCGGCCCGATGCCGCCGGTGGTGAAGACATAAGTATAGCGCGCGCGCAGCGCGTCCAGCGCCTCGATGATGGCGGCCTCGTCGTCGGAGACGACGCGCACTTCCTTCAGGTCGATGCCGATATTCGTCAGATATTCGGCGATAAAGCCGATATTCTTGTCCTTGGTGCGCCCGGACAGGATCTCGTCGCCGATCACCAGAATGCCAGCCGTGACGATCTCGCTCATCTGTTCCTCGTAAATCTGCCTGTGGCGATCAAATTCGAAATATTGCCGCATCGTTACGCAACCAGCCGCCCGTTTGGCAGGCACATTTTGCGGCAATTATCCTATTTGCCCACATGCAATGCATATCGCGCTGGCCCAAGCCTTGCTACCATCAATTGACCACATCGAAAGACAGTCACGCTTTATGGCAGTTGCGTTCGACGAAATGAATGGGCCCGCGGGCGATTTACGCTCCGCCTATAAGGAATTGGCGCTCTGGCTGAAGGATACGCCGCCGGACGCCCTGGAATATCGCCGCAAGGAAGCAGAGCTGCTGTTCCGCAGGATCGGCATCACCTTCGCGGTCTATGGCGACAATGAATCGACCGAACGGCTGATTCCCTTCGACGTCATTCCCCGCATCCTCTCCGGCAAGGAATGGACGACCCTGGAAAAGGGACTCAAGCAGCGCGTCAAGGCGCTGAACATGTTCCTGTCCGACATTTATCATTCACGCGACATCCTGCGCGCGAAAATCATCCCGGACGATCTGATCTTCCAGAACCCGGTGTTCCGCCCGGAGATGAACGGTCAGGACGTGCCACATGATATTTACGTCCATATCGCCGGGATCGACGTGGTGCGCGTCGATGCAGACAGTTTCATCGTGCTGGAGGACAACGCGCGCACGCCGTCCGGCGTGTCGTACATGCTGGAAAACCGCGAAATCATGATGCGGCTGTTTCCGGACCTGTTCTCGCGCCACCGCGTCGCGCCGGTGGAAAACTATCCGGACGAACTGCTCGCCGCGTTGCGCTCGGTCGCGCCCGTCAGCGCCAAGGGCGAGCCGACCGTGGCGCTGCTGACGCCGGGCGTGTACAATTCGGCCTATTACGAACACTCCTTCCTTGCCGACAAGCTTGGCGTCGAACTGGTCGAGGGCCGCGATCTTGTCGTGAAAAGCGATGAAGTGTTCATGCGCACCACCGAGGGACTGAAGCGCGTCGATGTGATCTATCGCCGGCTCGACGACGATTTTCTCGATCCCCTGACCTTCCGCCCCGACTCCGCGCTCGGCGTGCCCGGATTGATGTCGGCCTACATGGCCGGCAACATCACGCTGGCGAACGCGGTGGGCACCGGCATCGCCGACGACAAGGCGGTCTACAGCTACATGCCGGACATCGTGAAATTCTATCTCGGCGAGGAGCCGATCCTGAAAAACGTGCAGACATGGCGCTGCCGTGAGCCGCAGGATCTGAAATACGTGCTCGACAACCTGGACGATCTCGTCGTCAAGGAAGTCCATGGCTCCGGCGGCTACGGCATGCTGATCGGCCCGGCCTCCGACAAGGCGACGATCGAGAGCTTCCGCGCCAAGCTGAAACAGGACCCGGACAATTTCATCGCCCAGCCGACGCTGGCGCTATCCACCTGCCCGACCTGCACGGACTCAGGTCTCGCGCCGCGCCATGTCGATTTGCGGCCCTTCGTGCTGACCGGCAAGGATCACGTCACCGTGGTGCCCGGCGGGTTGACGCGCGTGGCGCTGAAGGAAGGATCGCTGGTGGTGAATTCGAGCCAGGGCGGCGGCACCAAGGATACATGGATTTTGGAATGAGTCGCGAACCGTCACTTGTCCCGGGCGCGACGCAGCGCCAGCAAAGCGCAGCGCTGCGTCGCAGACCCAGGACCGTCACAACCGCCGTTCTCTCGAACGGTCCCGGTTCTGCGCAGCGGCACAAAAATGCCGCAGCGCGCCCGGGACATGCTGCCATCGGATAAGTGCATGCTCTCGCGCACCGCTGAAAGTCTGTACTGGCTGGCCCGCTATATCGAGCGCGCTGAATACCTCGCGCGTACCATCGAGGCGACGCTGCGCGCCACCTCGCTGCCGGATGCCTATGTCGGAAAATCCAACGAATGGGAATCCGCGCTGCTCACAGCTGGCATCGGCAATTGCTTTTATTCGCATTACGACGAAGCCAACGAGAATAACGTCGTCGA
>DASWQB010000188.1:0-1991 GCA_036398335.1 Afipia sp.
CGAGACCGCGACGATATTGGCATCGAGGTTAAGCATGAAAGAGGGGATCGACACGCAGAGCAAGATCAGCAATTTGCGGTAATCGCGAAGTTCGGCGGCTGGAACGGGCTGATGCTTCATGGTGCGACTCCAAGGTCAGAGGTCGCAACGATGCGAAGCAGCGTCCGCAGCGCCGCCGCTTCCTCCTGACCGACCGATTGGCTGAATTTTTGTTGAGCTCTGCGCCACATATCTCGCGCGGCTTCGTGTCTTTTCGCGCCCTTGGCGGTGACGTGGACACGCCGCACCCGCTTGTCGTCAAGGTCCGCCTTCAGCTCGACAAGGCCCTCGCGTTGGAGCGGTTTGAGTGTATGTGTCAGCGCTGTGCGATCCATCACCATGGCCTGCGCCAGTTCGCCAAGCGTTGGCGCAGCTTTTCCGCGCCCGCGAATTTCCCGGATGATCGAATATTGTCCGCTGGTCAGACCGCTGCCCGCGAGATGGCGATCGTACATCAGCGACACATGCCGCGTTGCCCGCCGCAGTGCGCCGCAATTGCAGATTTCACCGCCAGACGCGCCTGACACCGGCTCCATCGGACATCTCCCGCTCTACAATTAGATGCATATGCACTTATTTACAAGCAAAGATTTTCGCGGACGACGAACGCAGGCTCAGGATATTCACACAACGTGCTGAAGCGCCGCAGACGCCGCAACAATCTTAAATGAAAACACGGCGGCATTTCTGCCGCCGTGTTTTGCGCTTGAAACCAAACCGTCAAATTTTGATCGGCACGAAATGGTTGATCACGATCAATACAACCAGCAGAACGATGCCTGTGCCCAGACTCCATCCGATCAGCTTCTTTTCGATCGGCAACAGCGGCTCAGCTGGCAAATTTTGTTCAGCCTTCAAATCAACTTGCGACATGGATAACTCCTTTTATTTGTTAGCTGACGAGCGGCGGTTTGACGCCGCTGAAGAACAGCCATGAGATGAGAAGCCCGACCCAGATGACGAATCCGAACAGGCTGACGAAATACACCGCCGCGAGCTTGCCGAAACCCTGCTGCCAGAGCTTGCGGAAATCGGACAACACGCCGATGGAAAAGAAGGTGAGGATGAAGAAAATCACTCGGAACACGTTGGCTTCACCGGCCACGGTGGGGAGCGCCTTTGCGATCTCCGGCGTCGAGCCGAGCGCGAGCCACAGCGAGACGGCGAATACGAAAAGGAAACCGAGGATGAATTTCGGAAACCGCTGCCAGATTTCCGAAGCCTTCGCTTTGTCCGGCCCCTTGTCGATGTGGTTGGTCCAGATATAGCCGAGGATGAAGGCCCAAATGCCGATGAAGATGTCGATGAAGATCTTCACCGTCGTGGTGGTGGCCAGAATCCAGCCCGGCTGATACTTGATGCCTTCAGCCGCCGCCTTCGTGGTGATGAGGGCCTCGGTGATGGCACCCCCGGCAATCGCAGCGCCGTCCGTCTTCACCGCGAGGCCGATCCACGCGCCAGCCACCAACGGCTCCTGCCACAGAAATGTCTGCGCCAGGAACGGCAGGATCAGCACTTCGACCACCGCGAACACCACGACAAGCGAGGAGACAAGCACGGGAATCGCCGGACGCGCGCGAATGGCGCCGCCTGTCGCAATCGCAGCCGCCACGCCGCAAACCGAAATGCCCGAAGCCAGCGGCACCGACCATTCGCGGCTGAAGCCGAACCATTTGCGGGCGACGAAATAAACCACCGCCCAGTAGATCAGATACGCCTCGACGATCGCCGCCGCCCCGCGAATGAGGAGTGACGAGGCAAGATTAAGCCGTCCCGCCGCTGTCACCGCGACGGTCGCACCGAGAATGACAATGGCGATCTTGATATACAACTCGGGCCGGATCGCCTCCTTCAGCCAGTCAGCAACGCGCGGAAAAAAATTCGCAATCACGATGCCAACTAGAAGGGCGACGATGAAGCCACCTTCATTGGTCAGCCGCAGCGACCAGTCG
>DASWQB010000189.1:0-2050 GCA_036398335.1 Afipia sp.
GTCGGGCGAACGCACGAACGCCATATGGCCGTCGCGCGGCGGCCGGTTGATTGTCACGCCCTTTGCCATCAGCTTTTCGCAGGCCGCGTAGATGTCGCTGACGCGATAGGCAAGGTGACCGAAATTGCGCCCGCCGGCATAGCCCTTTTCGTCCCAGTTGTGCGTCAGCTCGACGACCGGGCTTTCGATCGCGCCCTGCGCGATGCGTTCCGCATCTTGCGGCGTGGCCAGGAATATCAGCGTGAATCGTCCCTTTTCATTTTCCATGCGCCGCACTTCCACCAGGCCAAGCCCGCCGCAGAAGAAGTCGAGCGACGCATCCAGATCGGAAACGCGCACCATGGTGTGGAGATATTGCATGTTGAAATCCTTCGATTTGACGCGGGAATCGCGCGCGAATTTGATGCTCCGGCGCGGCCGGTGCCAGCGCTGCGCCAGCACCAATGACACTTTTTTGTATCGAATGATGTTGATGAAGCCGCAACGGAACTTGGCCCTGCCAATATGCCGCGTACGTCACTGTCGTGACGATTTCAAATGACGCAACTGCGCAATAGGTGAGCGGAGGTTCATTTTTCGTCGATTATACCGAGGTTTAAGCTGGATTCTTGCATAATGCTGCATATGCGAACTGAGCAACTGCAACAGAACATGCGAGCCGCATTAAAAAATCGTTGCGTCCGACAGCGGTAGTGTGATGATGCCCGTGTCGCTTATGCGAGCCATCCGATGCCTCTTGCAAAGAGGGTAACCTATTGCTTTAAACGACAGACGAAGGTGCCAGCGATAAGGTGCCGCGTTGGGTAGACTTCGGTCTCGAACAAATTCATTGGGCCCAGGCGCATAAGCGTCCCGGGTTTTTTCTTGTCTGAGTGAGAGCGCATGGAACGTCCAAATCACTTGAATGCCGGCAAAAAAAGCACCAGCAGCCGTGCCACCAGTCTCGCGATTGTTGCGGGTATTCACGTTGCCGTGATCGCGGGCCTCGTCGCCGCGCTCAACCAGGGCGCGCTGATGAAGCAGCTCCAGGAAATCAAGGCGACCGTCGATACCAAGAAGGAAATCCCCAAGGCGCCGCCGCCGCCGCCGCCGGATCTGGTGAAGCCGCCGCCGCCGGTCGCCATCGTGCCGGAGTTCACCGTGCAGACCGCGGCGCCGCCGCCGGTCACCACCGTGCCCAAGGCCGCGCCGCCGCCGGCCGCGCCGCCGCGCGTTGCCGCCAGCGATCCGCTGCGTCCGGTCATGCGTACGCACACGCTGCCGCCCTATCCGCCCATCTCGGTGCGCCTGAATGAATCGGGCACCACGCTGATGGAAGTGAACATCACCACCGAAGGCAACGTCGATCAGTGCACCGTCGTGCAGAGCAGCAGCTCGGAACGTCTGGACACCGCGGCTTGCGACTTCGTGAAATCGCGCTGGCGCTGGCAGCCCCCGACCAATCAGGGCGCGCCCGTTGCCGTCAAGACTCGCGTCTCGGTCAAGTGGGACCTCAAGGACGCCAAGTAAGAACTCTCAATTCCCCGCAATTCATCTGATTATCACGGAGTAAGGAAAAATGAACTTCAAGACCCTGACGATCGCGGCCGCCATCGTCGCCATGACCAGCCTGAGCGCCGTTGCTCCGGTTTACGCCCAGGCCGCTCCGGCCGCGCCCGCCGCCGACGCCGCGGCGCCTGCTGCTGACGCTGCTGCCCCGGCCGCGCCCGCCGCTGCCCCGGCCGCCGACACCTCCAAGCCGGCTGCCGCCGTTGCGGATGTTCCGGCCCAGTACTCGCTCGGCCACATCTGGTCGGAAGGTTCCTGGATTTCGAAGGCCATTCTGGTCGTTCTGGCGATCATGTCGGCCGGCACCTGGTACATCTTCTTCACCAAGTGGATCGACCAGCAGCGCATTCTCGGCCAGGCCAGCCAGGTCGAGAAGAAGTTCTGGACCTCGGCCACGCTGAATGAAGGCGTCGACAAGCTGCCGAAGAACTCCGTGTTCCGCGGCATCGCCGAAGCCGGCCTGAAGGCCTCCACCGGCGGCACGACCTTGGTCGGCCTGAGC
>DASWQB010000190.1:0-7688 GCA_036398335.1 Afipia sp.
GACACCATCAAGGTGGGCCGTCGTGGTTCGCTGTCCGGCACGCTCACCGTCGATGGCACGCAGGGCCATGTCGCTTATCCCGACCGTGCGAACAATCCGGTCCCGCAGATCGCCGCGCTGATCGCCGCGCTGGATTGCGAGCCGCTCGATCAGGGCAGCGATCACTTTCCGCCCTCGAATCTCGAATTCCTGTCGGTCGATGTCGGCAATCCGGCATGGAACGTGATCCCGGCGCAGGCGAAGGCGCGCTTTAATATTCGCTATAACGACGATCACACGCAGTCTTCCCTCCGCGCGCTGATCGAGAAGCGCCTTGAAAGAGCCAGCGGCAACCGGATCAAGGCGTATGTGGTGTGGGAGCCGTCGAATGCCGATGCGTTTCTCACACAGCCCGGTCCATTCACCGATCTCGTCGTCGCGGCGATCGCGGACGTCACCGGCCGCAAACCGAAACTCGATACCGGCGGCGGCACCTCCGACGCGCGCTTCATTACAAATTATTGCCCGGTGCTGGAATTCGGCCTGGTCGGCCAGACCATGCACAAGATCGATGAGCGCACATCGCTCGCCGATATCGAGGCTCTGACCAAAATCTATCGCGGCGTGCTGGACCGCTATTTCAAGTGAGCAGACCATGAGCGGCAAAATTCTGGTTCTGACCGCCATCGACGACGAACTCGACAAAGCGCGTGCGCCGGACGGCGTCGAGGTGATCTATACCGGCGTCGGCAAGATCAACACGGCCAGCGCCACGATGCTGGCGATCCTCGCACTGCGGCCTCAACTCGTCATCAATTACGGCACCGCCGGCAACATCGCGAAAATCCATCGCGGCCTTGTGGAAGTGGCGCATGTCGTACAACGCGACATGATGGCGATGCCGCTGGCGCCGCGCGGGCGCACACCGTTCTCTCCGGAACTCGACCGGCTGTCGTCCGGTCATGGCACAGTGGTTTGCGGCACCGGCGACAGCTTTGTCACCGCGCCCGATTCGTGGCTGACCGAAAACAGCATCGACGTGGTGGATATGGAGCTGTTCGCGGTCGCGCATGTTTGCGTGCGTCACAGCCTGCCCTGGCGATCCTTCAAATTCATCACCGACGATGCCGATGAATTCGCCGCCGATCACTGGCAGCAGAACATGGCCGATGGTGAGGAATTGTTCTGGGACGTGCTGAAAACACTGATGCAGAAAATCGACTAGCCGTTTCTGAGGCCGGCGCGATTTTTCTCTGCCCTAATAATCCACTCGCACCAGATAAAGGCCATCCGGCGGCGCGACGGGGCCGCAGGCCGCTCGATCCCGTGCATCAAGCGCAGCACGCATGTGCTTCGCGCTCCAGCGGCCATGACCGACCCACACCAGCGAGCCCACCATCGAGCGGACCTGACTGTGCAGGAAGGAGCGCGCTGAGGTCGTGATGTTCACGTCGTCACCATCGCGCGTCACGTCGAGAACGTCGAGTGTCTTCTCCGGCGATTTGGCCTGACATTCAGTGTCACGAAACGTCGTGAAATCGTGCTTGCCGATCAGCACCTGCGCCGCTTCATGCATCGCGGCCACGTCGAGCGGACGCGGCACACGCCATGCTTGGCCGATACCGAGCGCCAGATTGGCGCGGCGATTGGCGACGCGATAAAGATAATGGCGTTTGATCGCCGAGAACCGCGCATCAAACGTTTCCGGAACGATCTCAGCTGATAACACCCCGATGGGATGCGGCCGCAAATGAGCGTTCAGCGCATCGCGCACGCGGTCGGCGCTGTAATTTTTCTCAAGATCGATATGCGCGACCTGCCCCAGCGCATGCACGCCGGCGTCGGTGCGGCCCGCGCCATTGACCCGCACCTCCATGCCGGTCATCGCCCTCACGGCAGCCTCCAGCGCGCCCTGCACCGAGGGGCCATTGTCCTGATACTGCCAGCCGCAGAACGGGGCGCCGTCATATTCGATGGTGAGTTTGTAGCGCGGCATCAATTAATCCACCGACGCCGGCAATGTACTTTCATTGTCATTGCCGGGCTTGGCCCGGCAATCCATCTCTCGAAGAAAACCTTCTCCTTGATGGATGTGCGGATCATAGATGTGCGTAGCGACGCCGTTCTTCGAACGGCTATGCCCGCGCAATTAGACAATCGAGAATGTTGCAGCATTGGCATCACACCACCCGCAACGGCGGCTTCAACGGCGTGCCGTTCAAAAAAGCCGCTGCTTTCATCGGCGGCTTGCCGGCGCGCTGCAATTCGAGAATGCGAATCGCGCCCTCCCCGCAAGCGATTTCCATATGCTCGTCGAGCAGTTCGCCGGGCGCTCCCGAACCCTTGGCGATTTCACAACGCAGCACCTTGATGCGAACGGGCTCACCGTCGATGCCGATCTCGAACCACGCGCCGGGAAACGGCGACAACCCGTGACAATGGCGCAGCACGTCATGAGCAGATCTTGTCCAGTCGATCTTCGCTTCCTGCTTGTCGATCTTGGCGGCGTAAGTCGCGCCTTCCTCACTCTGTGGTGTCAGCTGAAGCCGGCCGCGCTCCAGCGCGCCGATCGCTCGCACCATCAGATCGGCACCCAAGGGAGCCAGCGCATCGTGAAGATCGTGCGCGGTCATCGCGTCAGTGATGGGCATGCGCTCGGCCATTGCGATGTCGCCGGTGTCGAGACCGACATCCATTTTCATCACCATCACGCCGGACTCTTTATCTCCCGCCATGATGGCGCGATTGATCGGCGCCGCACCGCGCCAGCGCGGCAGCAGCGAGGCGTGAAGGTTGAAGCAGCCGAGCGGCACGGTATCGAGAATGTTTTTTGGCAGGATCATGCCATAGGCGACGACCACCGCGGCGTCCGCATTGTACGAGCGGAATTCGGCTTCAGCATCGGGCGTTTTCAGCGTTGACGGCGTCAGCACCGGAATGCCGAGCCGCCGCGCCTCCTGCTCCACCGGCGTGGCTTGCAGTTTCATGCCGCGCCCCGCGGGCTTGGGCGCGCGGGTATACACTGCCGCGATGTCGTGGCCGTGAGCCGCGAGTTCGAGCAAGGTCGGCACCGCGAAATCCGGCGTGCCCATGAAGATCAGACGGAGCGGCATTTTAAATTCATGATCCTGCCGAGATTCCTCTTTTACGCGTCATGGCCGGGCTTGTCCCGGCCATCCTCGTCTTCCTCTATGCGATAAGACGCGGATGCCCGGCATAAAGTCGGGCAAGACGAGACGTGACGTCGCGGTTATTTGGCCGCGAGCTTGGCGGCCTTCTTGAATTTCTTCACCACCATCTCGCGCTTGAGCTTGGAGAGATGGTCGATGAACAGCACACCGTTGAGATGATCAATCTCATGCTGGATGCAGGTGGCATAGAGGCCCTCGGCATCCTCCTCGCGAATCTTGCCATCAATATCCAAGAAGCGCACGCGCACGCGCGCGGGCCGCTCGACCTCTTCATAATATTCCGGGATCGACAGGCAGCCTTCTTCATAGACCGACAATTCATCCGAGGCGGAAATGATTTCCGGATTGATGAACACCCGCGGCTCAGGCTTGTCCTCGTCCTTCGACAAATCCATCGTAATCAGCCGCAGCGGCTGCGCGACCTGAATGGCTGCAAGGCCGATGCCCGGCGCGTCATACATGGTCTCGAGCATGTCCTCGGCAAGCGCACGGATATCCGGCGTGATCTTCTCGACGGGTTTGGACACGAGCCGCAGATGCTGGTCCGGCAATATGATGATGTCACGAATGGCCATGACGGGCGATGTAATGGGAGCCGCTTTGCGGGTCAAACCATCAATTGATCCGGGTATGCCGGCAGCCCTGAAAGGCCATTAACGCTGCGTTAACCATAGAAATAAGGGAATTATTAAACACAAGCGTTCCCTTTTCGTTCGCGGCACACGCGAATCACGCTACAAAAGCGCATGAATGAAATCCTGTTTGTCCTTGGCGACGTGCCTGTTCGCACCGGCGTCGCCCTGATCGCCTTCGGCGCGCTGGCACTGATCCTGCTCATGACCATTGCGATCGTCATCGCGCGTTCGGGGCGCAAGAGTGCCGAGACGGCGATGGCGCAGGCAATTCGCGCGGACGAACTCGAAGAGCGGCTCGGCGAAGTGCTGCGTATCCAGAACGAGGCCACCGGCCGCGTTCACGAAATGGGGCAGGCGCTGGTAGGACGCCAGGCCGAGATGGCGCGCGCGGTGAATGAGCGGCTGGATTCGGTGACGCACCGCGTCGGCCAATCGATGGAACAAACCACCCGCAACACAATGGATTCGCTGCGCGTGCTGCATGAGCGACTCGGCATCATCGACAGCGCGCACAAGAACCTCACCGACCTAACCACGCAGGTCACGACGTTGCGCGACGTCCTCGCCAACAAGCAGGCGCGCGGCGCGTTCGGACAGGCGCGGATGGAAGCCATCGTACAAGACGGCATGCCGAAAGGCTCGTTCGCTTTCCAGCACACGCTCTCCACCGGCAAGCGGCCCGATTGCGTCATTTTCCTGCCCGACCAGCGGCCACTGTGCATCGACGCGAAATTTCCCCTGGAGGCCGTCACCGCCTTGCGCGACGCGCGTAGCGATGACGAGAAAAAATTCGCCGCGCAGCGCCTGCGGCAGGACGTGATGAAACACGTCAACGATATCGCCGACAAATATCTTGTCGCAGGCGAAACGCAGGATACCGCTCTGATGTTCGTGCCATCGGAGTCAGTTTACGCGGAAATTCACGACGGCTTCGACGATGTGATTCAAAAGGCGTATCGCGCGCGCATCGTGCTGGTCTCGCCTTCGCTTTTGATGCTCGCCATTCAGGTGATGCAGCAAATCTTGAAAGATGCGCGGATGCGCGATGCCGCCGACCAGATTCGCACCGAGGTGATGAGCATGTCGGATGACCTCGCCCGGTTGCGCGATCGCGTGCTCAAGCTGCAAAATCATTTCGGGCAGGTGAACGAGGATGTTCGCCAGATCCTGATTTCCGCCGACAAGATCGAGAAACGCGCCGGCCGGATCGAGGAGCTGGATTTCAGCGGAGCCGAAAGCCCCGACGCGTCCCGCACCACGACACCGGGCGGAGCCGATCTGTTCCCGCCGCAGATTGCCCGGAAATTACAGGCGGGGGAATAAAGATCGTCATTGCCGGGCTTGACCCGGCAATCCGTCTTATCTGATTTTTCTTGATGGACCCCCGGATCAGGTCCGGGGGTGACGCTCCGAAAACGTGGCACGTGCAGTCTATATCCCGCCGAATCTGCTAACACTTTTTCATGGCCCCGCCTGAAACCGCCGATACAGACCTGACGTCTCGCCCCACTCCCCGTCCCTCGTGGCAAGAGGCGATGGCGGTGTATCTTCAGCGCCGCGTGCTGATCGTGATGCTGCTCGGCTTTTCGTCGGGCTTGCCGCTGGCGCTGTCCGGCTCGACATTGCTGGTGTGGATGCGCGAATCGGGCGTTGATCTCGGCACCATTGGGCTGTTCGCGCTGGTCGGCACGCCTTACACGCTGAAGTTTTTGTGGGCACCGCTGACGGACGCGCTGCATGTGCCGCTACTGACAAAACTTCTCGGCCGCCGCCGCGGCTGGCTGGTCTTCTCGCAAATCCTTCTGATCGCCGCAATTGTTCTACTGGCGCTGACCGATCCGGCCCGTTCGCCATTTTATGTCGCGCTCGGCGCCTTGCTGGTCGCGGCCGCGTCGGCAACGCAGGACATCGTGGTCGATGCCTTCCGTGTCGAAAGCCTGCCCGAGGACGAACAGGCCGCGGGCATGGCGGCTTATGTCGCCGCTTATCGGATCGGCATGCTGCTTTCCACCGCCGGCGCGCTATTCGCGGTCAGCGCCTTCGAAGGCACGGGTTTGGCGCGCCTCGCCGCCTGGAAGTGGGGCTATATCGTGATGGCCGCGTTGGTGCTGATCGGCATGGTCGCAGCGCTGATCGCGACCGAACCGGAACAGTCCGCGCGTGCGCAGCAGGCGACAAGCGGCGAGAACGCACTCACACGCGTGACCCGGGCCGCCGCTGGCGCGTTCTCCGAATTTCTCACCCGCAAGGACGCTATCGCCGTTCTTGCCTTCGTCGTGCTGTTCAAATTTACCGATGCGTTTTCCGGCACGATGACCGCGCCGTTTGTCATCGATCTCGGCTTCACGCGCAATGATTACGCCGCCATCGTCAAGGGCGTTGGGCTCGCCGCGACGCTGATCGGCGGCTTTGCCGGAGGATTCGTCGCGCGGAAATATTCGCTGTCGACAAGTCTGTGGATCGGCGGCGTGTTGCAGGCCGTGGCGAACCTGTCATTCTCATGGCTGGCGCTGGCCGGCGTCAATCAGTGGGCGCTGGCGTTCGCCATCACCACGGAAAATTTCACCAGCGCCATCGGCACGGTGATTTTCGTCGCCTATCTGTCGGCGCTGTGCCAAAGCCCGCTGCACACCGCCACGCAATACGCGCTTCTTACCGCGCTGGCAGCTGTCGGGCGTACGTATATGTCGTCGGGCGCGGGCTATGTGGCCAAAGCCACCGGCTGGCCCCTGTTTTTCGTGATCTGCGTTGGGGTCGCGGTGCCGAGCCTGATCGTGCTGGCGTGGCTCCAGCGGCGCGGTCACTTCGAGACGCTCGGCAAAACAGCCTGACGAAGCCTCACTGCTTCACCACGCTCCATTTGGTGACAACAGCATCACTCCACTGGCCCGCATCTTGCGCGCAGGCCATCTCAACGGCCTTGATCGACACATCCTTGCCGATGAAAGGCTTCAAAGCGCTGACTTCCGCATCGCTGTTTGTCACGATCTGAAACGTCTCAGGGCCGGTTTCCAGATTGCACATACCGCTCGGCGGCGGCAACCGGCGTGGCTCGCTGGTGAGCTGGAATGTCACCGGTCGATTTTTCTTCCGGCTGCCGCGCATCACGGTCAGCCCGCCAGACAACACATCTCCAGTCTGCAGCATCCTGGCCTTTTCAGCAGCACGTGACGGCGTTGACAGACAGCCAGCGCCCAAGCATGCCGCCAGCGCGACAGCAGCTAAAGACTTCGGATATTTCAACATCACAACGAGCATTCCACTTCCTACAGATTTCAAAACAGCGTCCGCTGCCGCATCGCGGCCGAGAGCGTGCCTTCATCAAGATAATCGAGTTCGCCGCCCACCGGCACGCCATGTGCGAGGCGGGTGATTTTCACATTCGCATCCTGAAGCAGATCAGTGATGTAATGCGCCGTGGTCTGGCCGTCCACCGTCGCGTTCAGCGCGAGAATGATCTCAGTGACGCGCGGATCGTGCGCCCGCGTCACCAGCGCGTCGATGGTGAGATCATCGGGCCCGACGCCATCCAGCGGCGACAATGTCGCGCCCAACACATGATACAGCCCCTGGCTCGCATTGGCGCGCTCCAGCGCCCACAGATCGGCGACATCGGCCACCACCACGATGAGCGACGGATCGCGCCGCGTATCGGTGCAAATGGTGCATGGGTTTTGCGTATCGATATTGCCGCAAGTATGACAGACCTGAATCTTGTCTATGGCAACCTGAAGCGCCGACGATAACGGCGTCATCAACGCTTCGCGCTTTTTGATTAGATGCAGCGCCGCGCGCCGCGCCGAGCGCGGGCCAAGCCCCGGCAGCCGCGCCAGCAACTGGATCAGCCGTTCAATCTCCGGTCCAGCGACAGCAGCAGCCATTA
>DASWQB010000191.1:0-3605 GCA_036398335.1 Afipia sp.
CGCCACAAACCAGAGTTTGGTGGCCGGGGACTTGAACTTGATCCGATTGGAGATGGAAACGCACTTCTTTGGGCTTCTAGGCATGGTGCGGGCGTTTGCGCCGATCCTTGAGCGCAACGGTGGGGGTGCCATCGTCAACATGCTCTCGCTGACGTCTTGGTTTAGCTATCCCGGGGCGGAGGCATATTCTGCGGCGAAAGCGGCCGCGTGGAGCCTTACGAACAGCATCCGCCTTGAGCTAAGAAAGCAAAATACCCTTGTCGTGGGCGTGCAACTCGGCGCGACGAACACCGACATGATGAAGGGAATCGATATGCCCAAGAATGATCCGGCCGTTGTTGCCAGCGCGGCGCTTGATGCGATTGAAAAGGGCGAGTGGGAAGTGCTCGCCGACGACATGACGCGACAGATCAAAAGTGGCCTCGCACTGGATCCCAAGGTCCTCTACGCGGATCTAGTCCGCTAGTGGGGAGAAGAATCTGCATCCATGTGGATGATAATATATGACCTGACCTTGCTTGCTATTGCTTCGTCCAGTACCAAACTTGCATGGACATCCTAGGAGACATGCTAACATCAATGCGCGTTGAGAGTGCGCTCTTCGCGCATCTGAGCTTTCGCGCGCCTTGGGGTGTAGCATTCACGACAGGCGATCAGGCACGGCTCGTCGTCGTAGCTCGCGGCGGTTCTTGGGTCTTGGCGGATTGCTTCTCGGAACCTGTTTGGGTGGAAGCCGGCGATTGCCTGATCATTAAAGGCGACGCCGGCTTCACGATGGTGAGCGAAGTCGGTGTCGAGATCGTCCCCTGCGCGACGATCTTCTCAAAAATTTCTGGTGTCATGCACGAGTATGGCGGCCACGGCGCGGTCACAGAACTCGTCTCTGGTCGGTTCTATTTCGATGCTGCGGCCGCCGAGCCGCTGCTGTCACTGCTGCCGAACATTTCGTTGGTAAGACGCGCGGATGTACGCGGTCCGTTGATGCGGACAACGCTAGAACTTGTTGGTCTCGAAACAGAACTCGACGGGTTGGGCGCCGGTATTGTCGTCAAGCATCTGATCAACGCGCTTTTCGTGCAGGCACTCCGCGCATGGTGTGAGGCCGAAGGCGGCCGTACACCCGGATGGTTAGCAGGCTTACGCGATGCGCGTATTTCCCGCGCGCTCAAGGCACTGCATGAAGACATAGCGTTCTCTTGGACGATCGCTGGACTGGCCCGGCATGCAGGAATGTCCCGTTCGAGCTTCGCCGCGACGTTCAAAGTCGTGCTTGGAGAGACGCCGGTCGAGTATCTGACGCGCTGGCGCATTCATCGCGCGAAGGTCTTGCTCAAGCAAGGATCTGCAATCTCGGATGTGGCCCGCTGTGTCGGTTATGAAACCGACGCGGCCCTGAACCACGCCTTCAACCGCATAGAAGGCGTTGGTCCGGGCGCCTGGCGTCGCGCAACGACGGTCGAAGCTAAAAAGAGGGCCGCTGCGATGACGCAATCAGGTCGGGGATAATCCAGAAACTCGAGACAAAGGCGGAAAACACATCGTGGATTGGAATGACCTCCGCTTCTTTCTAGCAGTGGCGCGAAGCGGGAGCCTCACCCGCACCTCAGCCGATCTGCGTGTCAGTCAATCAACCGTCAGCCGACGCATTTCCGAGTTCGAGCGCAGTCTGGGCATGAAGCTCTTCGCCCGTCACCAGACCGGCTATTTTCTTACCGACGCGGGCCGCGAGGTTCTGAGAGATGCGGAGACCGTCGAGGAGAGTATTCTATCATTGGAACGCGGCGCGACAGGGCTCGACAAGGCGCCGGCTGGGGCCGTGCGGCTCGCGACATCAGACAGTCTCGCGACCGACCTGATTATCCCGGCGATGCCAGCCTTCCGGGAGCGTTATCCGCGCATCCGTCTCGAAATCGTCACGAGCACGGTGGCAGCCGAGCTTGGTCGGCATGAGGCTGATATTGCCCTTCGCGTGGTGCGGCCAACGCGCGGAAACCTGAAGGTCAGGCGCGTTGGACATATGACCTACTCGGTATACGGGAGTCGCGCCTATGTCGAGCAATTCCCCTTCATTGAAGGTGAGCCGCTAGGAGGAAGGCATTTCATCACTTGGGATGAGAGCCATGCTCATCTGCCTGCGGCGGCGTGGCTCGCGCGGGAGCACCCGGATTGTCAAATCGCGCTCACCACAACGAGTTTGCCCACTCAGATCGCGGCTGTACGAGCTGGCCTCGGGCTAGCAGTGGTTCCAGATTTTCTAACCGTCGGCGAAGATTTCATCCGGGTGATTCCTGCTGATCAGATGTTCAGCAACGACGTCTGGTT
Organism: Afipia sp.; assembly: GCA_036398335.1. Taxonomy (GTDB): domain Bacteria; phylum Pseudomonadota; class Alphaproteobacteria; order Rhizobiales; family Xanthobacteraceae; genus Afipia. Next base: position 2,323 of record DASWQB010000191.1, read on the forward strand.
GGTAACGCATGCGGATCTTGTTGCGTCGGCCCGCATTCGCGCGGTCAGCGACTTCCTCGCGGATCAGGTAAATGCAAACCCTGACCTCACCCGCTGATTGATGGCGCTGACACGTTCCTAGTTTTGAGTGCTCGGGCAGGCCCGCGTGGACCAGCTATCCTGCCTCTTGGGTCGCCGCAAAGGCATCCAGCGTCCGGGTGGAATAGACGATGGCGGCGCCGGCGTTGACGCTGACGGCCACACCGAGCGCTTCCGCGATCTCCTCCTTGGTCACCCCAAGCTTGCGCGCAGCATCGCTGTGCACGGTGATACAGCCATCGCAGCGCAAGGAGATGGCGACGGCCAACGCGATCAGCTCACGCGTCTTGGGATCGAGGTGCCCGGTCTTTGCACCGGCGCTACCGAGGGCCGTGTAGCCGCGCACGGTGTCCGGGCTCAGCTTGCCCAGCTCGCCGACGCCTGCGAAGAGCTGCTGCCGGTACGTGTTCCAATCGTGCATATGCATGAGTTCTCTCCTTGCGTCGTGAAGCTCCCGCCATTGCGGTATTTCAAGAAGGCTCAGGAAGCTGGCGTCGGTATTGCTCCCGCGAAGTCGACGCGAGCCACGTCAATCGTTCCCGTTGGCCTCGAAAAATTTCAGCGTCCGCTCCCGCGCCAAACGCACATCGGCGGGATCGGCGTCCGGGCCCTCATTGTTGAATCCGTGCCCCGAATTCTCGTAGACATGGACGGGCACGTCTGGGTGTGCGGAAGAAATGGCGATAACGCTAGCTTCAGCCGAGATGTAGGGATCTTTGGCCCCGAAATGGCAGATGATGGGGCATGAAAGCGTCATCTCTGCCGACGCGGCGACGCCTGCTCCATAGTAGCTTGATGCCGCGGCGAGGCCCTTGGTCCGGGCAGCGGCGCGCCACGTAATGGTGCCGCCATAGCAATACCCGACGAGGAAGACAGGCCCTCTGCGCTTCAGAGCGTCAATGCAGGCCTGCACGTCGGATATCGGATTGTCATCGCCATTTTCCGTCGCGTAGCGGAGCCCGATCTCCAAGCCCTCGGCTTCGTGGTTTGCGACGAATCCGCGCTCCTGCCGATCGAACAACGAAGGCGCGATGACCTCAAAGCCGAGGCCAGCCCATCGAGCGACGTCCCCCCGGACAGCTTCGTCGAGGCCGAACACCTCCTGAAGGACGATGATGCCTCCTCTGCGGGTGGCTCCCGGTGATGCATGCAGGGCCGTGAACTCAAATCCGTCAATCTGCGACTTCAAAGTCGTCGGTTCGATC
>DASWQB010000192.1:0-1685 GCA_036398335.1 Afipia sp.
GGTTTCGGAGATCACCGATTCCGACGTCGTCATCAACATCATCGAAATCCGCAAGCCGGAGCTCGATGCAACCCTGGTCGCAGAATCGATCGCGCAGCAGCTTGAGCGCCGCGTCGCATTCCGCCGTGCCATGAAGCGCGCCGTGCAGTCGGCGATGCGTCTGGGCGCGCAGGGTATTCGTATCAACTGCTCGGGCCGTCTCGGCGGCGCGGAAATCGCGCGCATGGAATGGTATCGCGAGGGCCGGGTGCCGCTGCACACGCTGCGCGCGGACATCGATTACGGCGTGGCGACCGCGTTCACCACGTTCGGCACCTGCGGCGTCAAGGTCTGGATCTTCAAGGGCGAAATCCTCGAACACGATCCGATGGCGCAGGACAAGCGCATGAACGAAGGCGGCGACAGCCGTCCGCGCCGCGACGCGGCTTGAGAAGCAAGAAAAAGGTTTGAGGGCGTAAGCCATGATGCAACCAAAGAAGACAAAGTTCCGCAAGGCGCATAAGGGCCGTATCCACGGCGTCGCCTCGTCGGGCGCGACGTTGTCTTTCGGCCAGTTCGGCTTGAAGGCGATGGCTCCGGAGCGTCTCACCGCGCGCCAGATCGAAGCCGCGCGCCGCGCGCTGACGCGTCACATGAAGCGTGCCGGCCGCGTCTGGATCCGCGTGTTTCCGGACGTGCCGGTGTCGAAGAAGCCCGCCGAAGTCCGCATGGGCTCGGGCAAGGGCACGCCGGAGTTGTGGGTGGCGCGGGTCAAGCCCGGCCGTCTGATTTTCGAGATCGACGGCGTGACCCAGCAGACCGCCAAGGAAGCGCTGACGCTGGCGGCCGCCAAGCTTCCGATCAAGACGCGCTTCGTCGCGCGTATCGCGGAGTAATGAAGATGGCCCAGATCAAGATCGACGACATTCGCGCGATGAGCCCCGACCAGATGGAGGACCAGATCCTCAATCTGAAGAAGGAGCGTTTCAATCTGCGCTTCCAGCGCGCCACCGGGCAGCTGGAAAACACTTCGCGCCTGCGCGAAGCGCGCCGCGACATCGCACGTATCAAGACCGTCGCCGCGCAAAAGCGCGACGCGGACAAGAAGAAGTAAGGGGCGCACAGATGCCGAAACGTACTCTCCAGGGCGTCGTCGTCAGCGACAAGCAGGACAAGACCATTGTCGTGCGTGTCGACCGCCGCTTCACCCATCCAATCTACAAGAAGACGATCCGCCAGTCGAAAAACTACCACGCGCATGACGAGAACAACGAGTTCAAGGCAGGCGACACGGTGCGGATCGAAGAAAGCAAGCCGCTCTCGAAGTTGAAGCGCTGGACGGTGGTCCAGGGCGAGAAGACCAAGACAGCATAATAAGCGCGCAAGCGCATGTAAGTTTAGAAAGAGGACGAGGTGCATCAATGATTCAGATGCAGACCAACCTCGACGTGGCCGATAATTCCGGTGCGCGCCGTGTCATGTGCATCAAGGTGCTTGGAGGCTCCAAGCGCCGCTATGCAACCGTGGGCGACATTATCGTTGTGTCCGTCAAGGAAGCCATCCCGCGCGGGAAGGTGAAGAAGGGCGACGTGATGAAGGCTGTCGTCGTTCGCGTCAGCAAGGACATCCGCCGCGCCGACGGATCGGTGATCCGGTTCGACCGCAACGCGGCTGTGTTGATCAACAACCAGTCCGAGCCGGTCGGC
>DASWQB010000193.1:0-5646 GCA_036398335.1 Afipia sp.
CAATAGAGGCTCCGCCTCCCCCGCCGCTGCGGCCATCCAGCATGGTGAGCGTCGAATTAAATCCCTGCAGCACGACTTCGGTGGAGTATTTGTCCTTGCCGTCCTTGTCCTGCCATTTGCGGGTCTGCAGCGCACCTTCGATGTAAACCTTCGATCCCTTTTTCAGATACTGCTCCGCGATCTTGCAAAGTCCTTCGCTGAAAATCACCACGCGATGCCACTCGGTCTTTTCCTTGCGCTCGCCCGAGTTCTTGTCGCGCCAGCTCTCGGATGTCGCCACGCTTAAATTGGCAATGGGACGGCCGTCTTGCGTGCGCCGGATTTCCGGATCCGCGCCCAGATTGCCGACCAAAATCACCTTGTTGACGCTTCCCGCCATAGCTTGCTCCGCTCACGCCATTGATGGCGCATCACTCGAATTACAAAAAAAAGCACGAACCACATCGCACCACGCTGGTGCCGACCCTATACGCTTGCATGACCTACGTCGGAAACGCGCCGGCTGTTATCCACATCGATCGCTTAACCATGATGGATAAAGTCTTACTATATGTACCCTTTTTGTTCTTGCAAGCAACCCGGGTATTTATCGATCTTTAGGGAACCCTTTGGCAAAGTTAGGCGTTCGTCGTGAAGGTCCAAATTGGACCATATTGACGCCACTTTTGAGCCCGCTAAAAGACGAAAAGTTCCAAGGAAAACACTCACTTAGCAAATATTCTTCATTGCCGAGTGTTGTATTTGGGAGACGCGGTTTTTCAGCGGACGGGGTTATACAACGGGCATGGACTCAACCTTCCGGTGCATTCACGCGTCGGGAAAATAACTGCTTCAACCCAATGAAGCGGACCTAAACTGGAGAAGAGAAATGAAGAAGCTTTTGCTGGGTACCGTGGCCGTTCTGGCTCTCGGTTCGACTTCGGTGCTCGCTGCCGATCTGCCGGCACGCACCTACACCAAGGCCCCACCTATCGTCGCCCCGGTTTATAACTGGAACGGCTTCTACATCGGCGCTCATGTCGGCGGCGCGTTCGGCGGCGACAACGGCGTTTCTGGAGTTGGTATCAGCACCAGCAACCGTGACAGTGCATTCCTCGGCGGTGGCCAGGGCGGCTACAACTGGCAGTTCGCTCCGAACTGGCTGCTTGGTGTTGAAGGCGACATCAGCGGCCTGTCGAGCAGCGACCGCAACTTCAATAACGGTCCTGCGGCATTTCGTGACCGCACCGACTGGCTGGCTTCGGTCACCGGCCGCCTCGGCTACACCTGGGGTCCGGGCCTGATCTACGCCAAGGGCGGTGTCGCGTTCCGCGATGACAACGGCCTGAGCGGAACCACGCCGTTCGCGACCAATCGTGACAGCACCGGCTACACCATCGGCGGCGGTCTGGAATACATGTTCGCTCCGGCATGGTCGGCGAAGATCGAATACCAGTACTACAACTTCGACAACACTTCGGTTGTGCCTCTTGCAGGTCCGGCGTTCAGCTACAAGGACGACGTCCACACTGTGAAGGCTGGTATCAACTACCACTTCAACTGGGGTAACCCGATTGCCGGCCGCTACTAAGCCGATCTGAATTCCGTACGCGGAATTGAAATACGAAATGCCGGCGCAAGCCGGCCTTTTTGTTTGCGTTGTTTGAATCGGTGGTCAACACGATCAAGGCACTGGAAATTCGACCCTGTTCTTCCTATGTTCGCGGGACGGCATTTTCCCATTTTTGAAGGTCGGTTTCCACGTTTCGGAACGCGATCTTCAGTGCTTGCGCCCGCTGGAACCTGTTCATGGATGAAGTCATCAAGGCCAAACGCAACTCGGCTGGCTCGGCATTGCGGGCCATTACCATTCGCGGTGCGCGCGAACATAATCTCAAGAACGTCGATCTGGAGATTCCGCGCGACAAGCTCGTGGTGTTCACGGGTCTTTCCGGGTCCGGTAAGTCCTCGCTCGCGTTCGATACGATTTATGCCGAAGGCCAGCGACGCTATGTGGAATCTCTGTCCGCCTACGCCCGCCAGTTCCTTGAGATGATGCAAAAGCCTGACGTCGACCAGATCGACGGTCTGTCGCCGGCTATCTCGATCGAGCAAAAGACAACTTCAAAAAACCCGCGCTCGACGGTGGGCACGGTTACCGAGATTTACGATTACATGCGTCTGCTCTGGGCGCGCGTGGGCATTCCCTATTCGCCCGCCACAGGCCTGCCGATTGAGAGCCAGATCGTCTCACAAATGGTGGACCGCGTCCTTGCCCTGCCGGAAGGCACGCGGCTTTATCTGCTTGCGCCGGTGGTGCGCGGCCGCAAGGGTGAATACCGCAAGGAGCTGGCCGACTACCTGAAAAAAGGATTCCAGCGGGTCAAGATCGACGGCGCATTCCATGAGCTTGCCGAGGCGCCGACACTCGACAAGAAATTTCCGCACGACATCGACGTGGTGGTGGACCGTATCGTGGTGCGGCCGGACATCGCGCAGCGGCTGGCTGAATCGTTCGAGACCGCGCTGAAACTGGCCGACGGTCTGGCGGTGATCGAATATGCCGATACGCCTGCGGACACCGCCGCGCCCGAGAAGAGAAAGACCGCGAAAATTCACGACAAAAGCGGGCCGGAGCGGATTTTGTTCTCGGAAAAATTCGCCTGCCCGGTGTCCGGTTTTACGATTCCGGAAATCGAACCCCGGCTCTTTTCCTTCAACAACCCCTACGGCGCATGCCCGAAATGCGGCGGCCTCGGTGTCGAACAGCACATCGACGCTGAACTTGTGATTCCCGACAAGGAATTGAGCCTGCGCAAGGGCGCCATCGCGCCATGGGCGAAATCATCGTCGCCCTACTACACCCAGACGCTTCAAGCGCTCGGCAAATTCTACAAGTTTACGCTCGAAACCAAATGGAAGGACCTGCCGAAGAAGACGCAGAACGCCATCCTTTACGGTTCCGGTGAGGACGAAATCAAATTCTCCTATGAGGATGGCGTACGGTCCTACGATGCCAAGAAGCCGTTCGAGGGCGTCATCACCAATATCGAGCGCCGCTTCCATGAGACCGAAAGCGAATGGGCACGCGAGGAACTCGGCAAGTATTTCTCCGACGTGCCCTGCGAGGCCTGTCATGGCTATCGGCTGAAGCCGGAGGCGTTGTGCGTCAAAATCGGCGGCAAGCATATCGGGGAAATCTCGAACCTGTCGGTGCGCAAGGCCGGCGAATGGTTCGCGACCGTGCCGGAGATGCTCAACAAGCAGCAGAATGAGATCGCCGTCCGTATCCTCAAGGAAATTCGCGAGCGGCTTTCGTTCCTTCTCGATGTCGGCCTCAATTATCTGACGCTGGCGCGCGCATCCGGCACATTGAGCGGCGGCGAGAGCCAGCGTATCCGCCTCGCTTCGCAGATTGGCTCGGGATTGACGGGCGTGCTGTACGTTCTTGATGAACCATCGATCGGCCTGCATCAGCGCGACAATGCGAGGCCGCTCGATACGCTGCGGCGGCTGCGCGATCTCGGCAATACCGTGATCGTGGTTGAGCATGACGAAGATGCTATCGAGACGGCGGACTATGTCGTGGATGTCGGTCCCGGCGCAGGCGTGAAGGGCGGCCACATCGTCGCGCAGGGCACCCCTGCGGATGTTATGAAAAATCCGAACTCGCTGACTGGGAAATATCTCACCGGCGAATTGTTCGTGCCGATACCAGAACGGCGGCCGCCGAACCATCGGCGCACGCTGAAAGTCATCAACGCGCGCGGCAACAATCTGAAAAATGTGTCGGCGGAAATTCCGCTCGGGCTTTTCACCTGCGTCACCGGTGTATCCGGCGGCGGCAAATCAACCCTTCTGATCGACACGCTGTACAAAGCCATCGCGCGCAAGCTCAACAATGCATCCGAGGGGCCCGCGCCGCACGATCGTATCGAGGGGCTGGAACATATCGACAAGATTATCGACATCGACCAGTCGCCGATCGGCCGGACGCCGCGCTCCAATCCAGCGACCTATACAGGCGCATTCACGCCGATCCGCGAATGGTTCGCCGGCCTGCCGGAATCCAAAGCGCGCGGCTACGAGCCGGGCCGCTTCTCGTTCAACGTCAAGGGCGGGCGCTGCGAGGCCTGCCAGGGCGACGGCCTTATCAAGATCGAGATGCACTTCCTGCCGGACGTGTACGTCACCTGCGATACCTGCAAAGGAAAGCGCTACAACCGCGAGACGTTAGAGGTGCTGTTCAAGGGCAAGAGCATCGCCGACGTTCTCGACATGACGGTGGATGAAGCCGCCGACTTCTTCAAGGCGGTGCCGCGCGTGCGTGAAACCTTCAAGACTCTGCAACGGGTCGGACTCGGCTACATCCATGTCGGACAGCAGGCGACAACGCTGTCGGGCGGCGAAGCGCAGCGCGTCAAGCTCGCCAAGGAGCTGAGCAAGCGCGCCACGGGCCGCACGCTCTATATTCTCGACGAGCCGACCACAGGTCTGCATTTCCACGACGTCGCCAAATTGCTTGAGGTGCTCCACGAACTGGTGGCACAGGGTAATAGCGTGGCGGTGATCGAGCACAATCTCGAAGTCATCAAGACCGCCGACTGGGTGATCGATCTCGGTCCCGAAGGCGGCGATGGCGGCGGCGAAATCGTCGCATGGGGCCCGCCAGAAGACATCGTGAAAGCACCGCGTAGCTATACAGGGAAATTCCTCGCGCCCGTGCTCAAGAAGGGCCAGCCGGCGTCAAAGCGCAAAGGTGAACAGGCGGCGGAATGATCGCTGACGGGATTGCTGTTGGAATGGATCACCGCACCCCGGTCCCCTTGCAGCGCTGGCATTTCATCACGCGATCGCCCTTCTTCACCAGGCCCTTGCCTTCGCAGTTCTTGCATTTCTGCTTTTTCTTGATGTTCGGACCTTTGTCATTCGCCATGTGGTTTTCCAATGTGTGCCTGGCGCAAGCTAGCATGCGCGATATGAAATAGCCGATCCAAAAGCCGGGAGGCCGCTTTGACGAGTGACGACGTTCGCAACAATCCCCACAAGGGCCGCTATGAACTTGATGCCGATGGCCACGTCGCCGCGGCCTATTACACGCTGGAGGACGGCGTTGTCACCTTCACCCATACCGAGGTGCCGAAAGAACTCGAAGGGCGCGGGATCGGGTCAAAATTGGTCAAGGGCGCGCTGGAGCAGGTCCGCGCGCAGGACTTGAGGATCGTGCCGCAATGCCCTTTCGTGAATGCCTATATCGGCAAACATCCGGAGTTTACCGATCTGCTCGCGTGAAATATCACGCGCGCGAGTTCGTTCAGACGTCAATGGCCGGGACAAGCCCGGCCATCACAAAACCTGCGAACCCGATTGATTTCAGACGATCCTGATCGACATATCAGGCAAGCCCTCGAGCTTGCATAACAACACGTCGCCCTTCACCACCGGACCGACATTTTCCGGCGTGCCGGAATAGATAATGTCGCCGGCTTTCAGCTCAAAAGCTTCCGACAATTTCGAGATTTGTTAGGCAACACTCCAGATCATCTTGTCGAGGCTGGACTCCTGCCGCACCGTGCCGTTCACCGCGAGCGAGATCGCACCCTTGGCCGGGTGCCCGACCCTGGCGACGGGATGGATCGCCCCAAGCACCGCTCCGTGATCGAAGCT
>DASWQB010000194.1:0-3622 GCA_036398335.1 Afipia sp.
CCGCCCTTCAACTTGAAATCCTTGAACCCATAGCGCTGATGCGCAGCCTCGCCGAGACGAACGATGGCCTCCGGTGTCAATGCCGCTTCATGCCGGAGCCTGAACCAGTCATCCCTGGCCGAGGGACTGCTGTCATATTGCAAGTCCGTTTTGCTCCGATCACCGACGTAAAAAAGGTAGCCAAGCATTTCAACCGCGTTGCGTTGCTGTCCTTCACCCAACAATGCGGCAACCGGCACTTGAAGATGCTGTCCAAGAAGATCGAAAAGCGCCGCCTCAAGCGCAGTCACGGCATGAATCGTCGTACGCAGATCGAATGTTTGAAACCCGCGGCCACCAGCGTCCCTGTCGCCAAATGCCGCTCGCACACTGTTGAGCACGCCATGCATCCGCCCGATCGGCTGGCCGATAATCAGAGGACGTGCATCCTCGATTGTTTTGCGAATCTTTTCACCACCAGGAACCTCACCAAGTCCCGTGTGGCCTGACGTGTCCGTCAAGATAACGACATTTCTCGTAAAAAAAGGACCATGCGCCCCGGACAGATTTAGGAGCATGCTGTCGCGTCCGGCGACCGGAATGACTCTCATTTCCGCTATGGTCGGCGTGGACGTCGTTTCTTCTTTTTGCATCGCTTCACCAAATACCGTCTGCTGCACGCTCTGAATCAATTGCCCGGAAGATCGTGCGCAATCGGCAGGTAATAATCCTTCCAGGAGACAGGCGCCGTTTTCAGCGTGCCGATCCTGTTGAGATGCTGTGCAACCTTCATGAGGCCTTGCGGCTCGGGATTGAACTCCATCATCTCCGGCTGCTTTAGATACTGAAGCAAATCCTCTTCGCTGGTGGGATCGTTTGTCACCTCTTTGTATATTTTGACTGCTTCCGGCGTGCGCTCCCGGATGTAGGCCTGCGCCTCCAGTGTAGCCGCCATAATCGCCTTTACGGTCCTTGGATTGGCCTCCGCAAATTTCGTCGTGCTGAAAAATTGCGACTGCGTCAGCGGTCCGCCAATGATGTCTTGCGATTGGGCCACGATGTGAGCACCGGGAATGCTTTTCAGTTCGCGAAATTGAAAGGGCGGCGCCGCAAAGTGGTTTGCAATCTCACCATTTGCGTTCGACAGGGCCGCGAGTGCATCGGGATGGCCGAGCTGAACGGTATTGACGTCCAGCTTTGCATATTGATTGTCACCATAGAGTTTGGCGCTCGCCATCTGTAATAGAATGGCCTGAGTCGAAACTTTGACGGTGGGAACAGCTATCTTGTCGCCAGCCTTGATGTCGGCGATTGATTTGATGTTTGGATCGCGCGAGATCAGGGCCAAAGGCAGAGCTGAGGTGGCAACGATGGCCTTGACGCCCCCTTTGGTACGATCATTGAGAAGTAAAAGATTTCCAACACCGGTGTTAACGACATCGATGCTGCCGGCCAGCATCGCGTCAGTTTGAGCACTTCCGCCGCTGAGATTGACCCAGTTCACCTTGAGGCCGTCCAGGCCGAGCGTTGCCGCGTGCTTTTCGATGAGGCGCTGCTTTTCCATCACATGGCTGGCGAAATAGACAATGCCCGGCTGCCGTGTAATGGAAATTTCAGTCTTCTCTTGCGCGCCGGATGGACCCGCAAAGCTCAGCAAAAAGAGGAACGCTGCCGCGGATGCCCGAACGCAATTGATCGGCAAGACCGTCATATACCGCCTCCCTGAGTTGGCCGTTTCTCTTCCCTGCATCCGACTATCGCGGATTTCTCGTCCGGCTTGGACGATTGGCCTTTTGGCCTTTGATCAAGGCTAGCCCGCCGCTCAGCGCGGGTCTAATCCAAAGAATGGATTGATAGATACCTTTTTTGTATCGATAGTATCGAGAGAAACCGCCTCGCGAGAGATGCACTTCGGTGTTTGAACTCAATCAGCTCATCTGCTTCGTGACCCTCGCCGAGGAGCTGCATTTTGGCCGCGCCGCGCGCCGGCTCTTCATGACGCAACCACCGTTCAGCCGGCAGATTCATCTGCTTGAACTTCACGTGGATGCCAAACTGTTTGACCGCACCAGCCGCTCGGTGCGCCTCACGGTCGCGGGAGAGCGATTTCTGTTCGAGGCGCGGAGAATTTTACGCCTTGCCGAGGGGGCATCAGCCATCGCAAAAAAGGTCGCGCTGGGGCGGACAGGTTCTCTTCGCGTAGGATTTACTGCCGGATCGGCCTACGATTTTGTGCCTCGTCTTGTAACGGCATGTCTGGCGGACTTGCCGGATATCGACTGGTCACTGAAGGAAATGGTGACGGGAGATCAATTGGAGGCATTAGGTTCGGGCGAAATCGATATAGGTTTCATTCGTCCGCTCCTCGTCAGGCATGGGATCGACTCAACAAAAGTTTTCGCGGAAGGGCTTCGGGCAGCAGTGCCATCCAACCATCCTCTCGCCCGCAAGAAGCTGCTGACGCTCAAGGATCTCGATGACCAGCCGTTCGTGATGTATTCGCCGCATGAGTCGCGCTACTTTCACGAGTTGATCGTAGGTCAGTTAGCTCAGGCCAATGTTCATCCGCGGTATGTTCAGTATCTCGGACAAATTCACTCGGTGCTGGCGCTGGTCCGCGCGGGTCTTGGGCTTGCCCTCGTTCCTCAATCGGCGTCTGCGCTTCATCTCGACAATGTCGTGATGAAGCCAATAGCTTTACGATCGAAAGCGCCGGTCGAGGTGCACGCCGTCTGGCGCCGTGACAATACCTCGCCGTTGGTGCCGCTCGTCGTTTCAATCGCCCGACGTTTGGCGCAAAAATCCCAACGGTCGTGATTTTCCCAAGTCCGGATTTTCGAACGCGTCGTACAGTCCGCGAATATCTGGCGGTGCCGAATAACGCACCCTCGAAGCAGCGGCATCTAATGCCGCCGACATGGCCGCAGAAAACGATCGACCTCAAAATAAAACGCCGCCAAGTCACAGGACCTGGCGGCGAAATTTGGTTGCGGGGACAGGATTTGAACCTGTGACCTTCAGGTTATGAGCCTGACGAGCTACCGGGCTGCTCCACCCCGCGATAAACTTTGGACTTGTCAGAAGCGCATCAGACCGCTTTCAACGCCGCTTAGCGTCGAAAATCCTGTCCGGAGGCTCCAGAGAAGGGCACCGGAGACATCGCCCTCGGTGTGAGCGGTATGTATCAATCGTGCCCGTCTTTGGAAAGGGCTTCAGGCATCTTTTTCACGATTTTATGACGCAACGCAGATTGCCAACATCAGGCATCTTTTCTGATTGTTCGACGTGATCGGCAAGGTGAGCGGCGACCCATGGAAAGGCATGCTTTGCATATGTTTTTCACCGCGAATCCAACGTTACAGCTTGCGTCCAACGTGAGCATGGTGCCGGAAAATCCAACCTGGAATTTTAGGACTATATTCATAAATTGACGGCCCTTCCCCGATGACGCTTGACGAAACAGCCTCAATCTGAAACTTTGGAATTCCGAATTCCAAATTCGCGCGCCCGATGAACCCTCTCGAGCCGGCTCCAAATCTGATTGATCAGGTCTACACGCGTATCCTGGAAGGGATCGCGGATCATACGCTGCCGCCCGGGCATCGAATCCGGCAGAATGAGCTTGCAGACCTGCTCGGCGTCT
>DASWQB010000195.1:0-4955 GCA_036398335.1 Afipia sp.
CGGCGCGCAACACGAAACCCGCCTGCAGACTTTGCTCCGTTCGGTCCATCGACGTGGACAGTAATATCTTTCCGCCCGGCGAGATCTCCTCCGGTACCGGAGCAGGCCCATTTCCGAAGTTCAACGCAACGATGACGAACCGGCCATGGTATTCGCGCTGATACACCAGCAAATCGCCGCTCAAGACCATTCGGGTATAATGACCCACCGCAAGCTCCGGCCTCGTGCGGCGCAGATCGAGCAGCGCGCGATACAAATTCAGCATCGAGACCTTGTCCGCGCGCTCTGTCTCGACATTTCGCGTGGCGAAATCTTTATCGATTGGTAGCCACGGCGCGCCGGCGGTGAAGCCGGCCTGCGCCGATGAATCCCATTGCATCGGCGTGCGGCAGCCGTCCCGCCCAAGACCCCTGCCCGGCAGATTTTTCTCCCAAGGATCGCGCACCTGATCGGGCGCGATAAACACCTGCTCCATGCCGATCTCATCACCGTAATAGAGCGTTGGCGTGCCGCGCAGCGTCAGCAGCAGCATCGCGGCATTACGCGCTTGTGCCTCGCCGACGCGGCTGGCGATACGCGCGCGATCATGATTGCCGAGTACCCAGTTCGGCCATGCGCCCGGCGGTAACGCTGCCTCATATCTGTCGATGAGGTCAGATACCGCACGCGCCGTCCAAGGCGTGCCTATCAGTGAAAAATTGAATGGCAGTTGCGCGCCATCGAGGTTTGTTCCGTAATAAGTGACGAGCTTTTCCGGCGGCAAATAAATCTCGCCAATCAATACGCGATCGTCGAACTCCTCCATCACCCGCCGCAGTCCGGCGACGACGGCATGAACTTCCGGCCTGTCCGCCGAATAGACATGCGAGAATTCTTGATATGGCTGCATGCCGGATACGAAATCCGGGTTGCGCGGATCATCGCGAAAAAAATCATCCTTGATAAGATGCCACATCACATCGACGCGAAAGCCATCGACGCCGCGCCGCAGCCAGAAGCGCATCACCTCATGCATCGCTTCGCGCACCTGCGGATTGCGCCAGTTGAGGTCCGGCTGCGAGCGCAGGAAAGCGTGATAATAATACTGGCCGCTGGCTTCATCGAATTGCCACGCGCTGCCGCCGAATTCGGACAGCCAGTTGTTCGGTGGGCCGTCTTCACGCCCGTCGCGCCAGATGTACCAGTCGCGTTTTGGATTGTCACGAGAGCCATGGCTTTCGACAAACCACGGATGCTGGTCGGAGGTGTGATTTGGAACAAGGTCGAGAATGACCTTCAGGCCCTGCGCGTGCGCGGCGGCAACCAGTTCATCGAAATCGCCAAGCGTGCCGAACAGCGGATCGATGCCGATATAGTTGGAAATGTCGTAACCGAAATCGGCCATCGGCGAGGGAAACACCGGCGACAGCCACAGCGCATCGATGCGGAGTTCACGCAAATACGGCAGCCGCGCAGCGATGCCGCGAAGATCACCTATTCCATCGCCATCTGTATCCTGAAAGGAACGGGGATAGATTTGATAAAGCACCCCGCTCTGCCACCAGCAGAAATTCTCAACCATGTTTTAAACCGCATTCCCGCGAACATTCGTGTCCACCCACGACAGACATATGACGGCTCGATCCGACACGCGCAATTCATTTGCCTGCGCCCGGGTAACGGCGAATGATCGCTGCATCGATCAGAAAAACCGGAGCCATCAGATGCGCCTGCCGATCATTCCTCCCGCGAGTCTTTCAGCAGAACAGAAGCCGCTTTACGATGATATGCGCCAAGGCATCGCCGCCAATTTCCAGGGCTTCATCAACATCCGCGACGATGGCGCCCTGCTTGGTCCATGGAATCCCTGGATTCACGAGCCTGCATTCGGCAAGCCGGTATGGGAGTTGACCAAGGCGATGGTCTCAAAGCCCTCGCTTCCGGCCCCGGTGCGGGAGGTCGCCATTCTGGTGACAGGAGCGCATTTCAAATCCGCCTATGAGCTCTATGCCCATGTCATCGTCGCGGAACATCGTGGCCTGTCCGACGAAAACTGGCGACCATCGTCGCGGGCCAGCGTCCTGTCGACCTGACCAAGCAGGAAGCGGTCGCCTATGATGTCGCCTCGGCGCTGGTCAGCGGCGGCGTGCTGCCGGAATTGACCTATCGCGCCGCCGTCGCGCAATTCGGCCAGCACGGCGCGGCCGAACTGTCGTATCTGGTCGGGCTGTATTGCCGTGTCTCGGTCACGCTGAACACGTTCGACGTTCCAGTGCCGGAATCCACAAAATAAAATCCGCACATAAAAAAGGCCGGGGCTGTTGCCCCGGCCAAGGTCATCCTCGGGGGAGACTTGGAAGTAGACTTAGCAGTAGTCCTAAAGGACTACTCAGCGGCGGCCAGAGGCGCGTCGCCGATCGCACCGGACGCACGAATTTCACCGATCTGACCATCGTTGAATTTCAGAACGTCGCGGAGGATTTCTTCGGTGTGCTCGCCGAGCAGCGGCGAACGCTCAACAACGGTTGGTGAATCCGACAGCTTGATCGGGTTTCCGACCGAGATGTATTGGCCGCGTACCGGATGATCGACCCTGACCAGCGTGCCGGTCGCGTACAGCGACTCGTCCGCGGCGATTTCCTTCATCGACAGGATAGGGCCGCACGGAATGTCGTCCTTGTTGAGGATTTCCATCGCCTCGAACTTGGTCTTGGTCATCGTCCACTGTTCGATGCGCGCGAAGATCTCGTTCAGCTTGGGCAGACGAGCCGCCGGCTTGGCGTAGTTCGGATCGGTCTTCCAGGTCGGCTCGCCGATCACGTCGCAAATCTTCTCCCAGACCGGCGCCTGAGTAATGAAATAGAGATAGGCGTTGGGATCGTCCTCCCAGCCCTTGCACTTGACGATACGGCCCGGCTGGCCGCCGCCGGAATCGTTGCCCGCGCGCGGCACGGCATCGCCGAACGGAATGCCTTCGCCGAACTGGCTGTATTCTTTCAGCGGGCCGTGATCGAGGCGCTGCTGGTCGCGCATCTTGACGCGGCACAGATTAAGAACGCCGTCCTGCATCGCGGCGGTGACCTTCTGGCCCTTGCCGGTGACGGTGCGCTGATAGAGCGCGGTGACGATGCCGAGCGCCAGATGCAAACCCGTGCCGCTGTCGCCGATCTGCGCGCCGGTGACCAGCGGGAAACCGTCACGGAATCCCGTGGTCGAAGCCGCGCCGCCGGTGCACTGCGCGACATTCTCGTAAACCTTGCAGTCCTCGTAGGGACCGGGGCCGAAGCCTTTGACCGAAGCCACGATCAGCTTGGGGTTGATCTTGTTGATGGTCTCCCAGGGAAAGCCCATGCGGTCGAGCACGCCGGGACCGAAATTCTCCACCAGCACGTCGCACGACTTCATCAGCGCGGTGAGGACTTCCTTGCCCTTGGCGTTCTTGGTGTCGAGCGTGATCGAACGCTTGTTGTGGTTGAGCATCGTGAAATAGAGGCTGTCCGCGTTGGGAACGTCCTGCAACTGTGTGCGGGTGATGTCGCCCACGCCGGGACGCTCAACCTTGATGACGTCGGCGCCGAACCACGCCAGCAACTGGGTGCAGGTCGGGCCTGACTGAACATGCGTGAAATCGAGGATACGAACGCCCTGTAGCGCCTTGGTCATAGCTTCCCTCCAACTCTGATCTGATTTCAGTTTGTACCGGCACCGCCGCCCGCCGATGCGAGCGGCGGTGCCGTCGCGTTATTTCTTCTTCTTGACCACACTTTGCGGGTTGAGATTACCGATACGGCCGCTCTCGCTGCCTGCCGCCGGATCGATCACGGCGTTGATGAGCGTCGGCTTGCCGGAATCCATGGCCTCGTTGACGGCGCGGCGAAGTTCGTCGGGCGTCGTCACGTTGGCTCCGATACCGCCGAAGGCTTCCATCATCTTGTCGTAGCGCGCGCCCTTCACGAACACGGTGGGCGCCGGGTCCGCGTTGCCCGTCGGATTGACGTCGGTGCCGCGATAGATGCCGTCATTGTTGAAGATGACGATGCAGACCGGAAGGTTGTAGCGGGCGATGGTTTCGACTTCCATGCCCGAGAAGCCGAACGCAGAGTCGCCTTCAAGCGCCAGCACGGGCTTGCCGGTCTCGATCGCGGCCGCGATCGAGTAGCCTTGGCCGATGCCCATGATGCCCCAGGTTCCGACGTCGAGACGCTTGCGCGGCTTGTACATGTCGACGACACCGCGTGCGAGGTCGAGCGTGTTAGCCCCCTCGTTCACGAACATCGCATCCGGGCGCTCCTTGATCACGTCGCGAAGAACGCCCAGTGCGCCGTAGTAATCCATCGGCGTGTTGTTGTTGCGCAGCTTCGGCGCCATCTTGGTGATGTTGTCGTTCTTCTTGGTCGTCACCGCATTGGTCCAGTCGGACGGCGCCGGCGTCCACTTGTCGCCCATCGCGCTCAAAAGGGCGTTCACGCAGGAGCCGATGTCACCGACAACCGGCGCAACGATCTCGACGTTGGAATCCATTTCCTTCGGCTCGATGTCGATCTGGATGAACTTCTTCGGAGCATCGCCCCAGGTCTTGCCCTTGCCGTGCGAAAGCAGCCAGTTCAGGCGCGCACCGATGACCATGACGACGTCGGAGTCCTTGAGGACGGTCGAGCGCGCCGCGCCCGCGCACTGCGCATGCGTATCGGGAAGGATGCCTTTGGCCATGCTCATCGGCAGGAACGGAATGCCGCTCTTTTCAATGAGGGCCTTGATCGCGTTGTCGGCCTGCGCGTAAGCGGCGCCCTTGCCGAGAATGATAAGCGGCTTCTTCGCGCCCTTGAGCACGTCAAGCGCACGCTTGATGGACTCCGGACCCGGAATTTGCGCCGGAGCGGCGTCGATCACCTTCACCAGCGACTTCTCGCCGGCCGCGGCATCCATCACCTGACCGAAAAGCTTGGCGGGAAGATCCAGATACACACCACCGGGGC
>DASWQB010000196.1:0-2256 GCA_036398335.1 Afipia sp.
CAGTTCCCAGCCGGCCAGCGCCGCTGGCACGCATGTCGTTCGCGCCGGAGGAGGTGGCGACTGTGACACCCGCGCTGCATGACTTCTGCCAGTCCTGGATCACGCGCGAAAATCTGCGGCCCAGCGTTGGTTTCGAGCCGATCCACAGCGATCGCGCCATGATCCGCTTTCCCGGCGGCGAAGGCGGCGTGGAATGGGCAGGCGGCGCCTTCGATCCGAAACTCGGCTATTACATCGTCAATACCAACAATCTTGCCTATGTGGAAAAGCTGATCCAGGACGCCGATGGCAGATGGAGTTTCAGCTCGGCACATTTCTGGGACAAGGATCACAATCCCTGCCAGCAACCGCCCTGGGGGCAATTGACGGCTGTGAACGTCAACACGGGTGATATCGCCTGGCAGATTCCACTGGGGATCACCGAAAGCCTCCCGGAAGGAAAAAGGGAAACCGGACGGCCGAACAACGGTGGCGCGAGCCTCACCGCAACCGGCATAGCGTTTATCGGCGGCACAGATGACTCATGGTTCCGCGCTTTCGATAGCCACACAGGAAAACTGCTCTGGAGCACAAAGCTCGATCATGCCGCCACCGCGTCTCCCTCCATCTATCAGACAAAGACGGGACGGGAATTCGTCGTTGTCACGGCAACCGGCGGAACACCTCTGGGCGCCCCGGGCGGAGGCGATAGCTTGGTGGCGTTTGCACTGCCACGATAAGATTCCAGCTACGAACACATTCGTTTTCGGCGGATACTGTGCAGCAGATCGTAGAGGCAGGCTTCGGGCCGCAAAAGCTCGCGCGTAAGCATCGGGCTCGGCCTTCATATTCCGAGCGCGCTGGCGAAATTGCATGGCGCCCTGACGGTGCAAAGCGTCGGTGGCGCACGAACCACCATGACGCCGCGACTTTCCAATGCGCGGATAAGCGAGACCCGCCAAAATTAAAAAAACGGAACGGAATTGACTTTGGCAAGCCATCGAAGACGGTCTTGAATGAATAAAGAGAAGGATCGGCCGCTTGTCGCCTTCGTTGCTTGGTTGGCAGCGCAGGGAATCGCAGCGTCCCGTCACGACGTCTTCAGTCGCGTCGGTAGAAGATCCCCACGTTCGCGCAACACGGGATAGGCTGCGCCTTCTACAAGATGACCATTGATACGCTTGAGGTCGCGGATCAAATCGAGATGCACGGCGCTTGTTTGTGCGGTGTCCATGCGTCCCGAGCGCAGCCGCAGAAAATGGGCCTCCGTTGCCTGCGCTTCGATTTCCCGGAACGCCGCTTTTTCCTCGACCAGGCGGCGCGCGGCCCGGCCGTCCGACGCCATAAACACGGTGGCAGCCGTGCGCGCATTCTGCGCCAGTCGCTCCAGCATGGAGGCGATCTCCGAACGTCCCGATGGCGATAGCTGCAGCCCACGTTTTTGGCTTTTGCCCATCAGCATCATGACATCCCGATCAAGCACATCACCGGCATGCTCGATGTTGGTAATAAAGGACAGTATCGCAAGGGCACGGCGGTTTTCTTCGTCCGACATCTCTTCGGCGTCCAGCTGTGCGATATAGTCCTTTATCGCCCTGTTGAGGTGGTCGAGTATGTCGTCCATCTTCGGCACAACCGGCGTTAGCAGTGGAACTTTCGGTGCGCTTCCTCCGTCAACATTGAGGACGCATCGCAGGCATCACCGGTCTTTTACAGATAGCTCCACCCCACCCTGCTTCGGCCAGAGCATGGATCGGAAGCCGTTGGCCGGATCACGGACAAAATCCGTATAGGCACGGTATTCTTTCGCGAACTGCTTGACGTTGTCGCACATCACCACTGTGCCTGGCCTCATATGCGGCACCAATAATTGCAGCGCGGGCAACGCCAGCGGTATCCAGGTGTCGATCAGCACGAAATCCAAAGGGCCTTCCATATTCACCAACGTCCGGAGTGCGTCGCCTTCGCGTATTTCGACGAAGCCCGCGAGGCCCGCTTGGGCAATGTTGTCCCGTGCCGCGGCAGCCTTTGTCGGCTCGATTTCCGTGCCTGTCACGAACCGTACGCCACCTCCGACAGCAGCATTGTCGCGCAGCGCGGCAGCCAGATAGATCGCCGAGACCCCGAAGGATGTCCCGACCTCAACCGCCCGGCGCGCATCGAGCGCGCGGCATAAAACATAGGCGAGATGTCCCTTATCCGCATCCAAAGCCACCAGCTTGTCGCGCAGGAATGCTGCATCGGCAGGCGCGCTCGCATCCACAGCCGGGCGGCCTG
>DASWQB010000197.1:0-1726 GCA_036398335.1 Afipia sp.
GGTTTCGGTTTTGTCGGCATCCTTGATCGCGGCTTTTTCAAAGTCGCGTTTTGTGTCCTTGCGTGCGGGCGCTGATGGAATGTCGCGCGATGATTTCGAATGCATCACGTCCTCCTCAGCGGTAACGATAATCGACCCAGCGCTGGGGACGGCGTGCCGGCCGGTTGAGCATCATGGCCAGCGCGAAGCCTGCCACGCCCGCGATCAGCAATGCACCCAGCGGCTGCTCCTGAATCTTCGCGGCTACTGCGCGGCTGCCTTCGCGATAATATTCCCCGCCTGCATCGACGGCATGTTTGGCGAAGCCCGACGCGGTATCGCCAAGATCGTTGGCCGCATCGATCGCCTGACCATAAATCTTCTGCGCCACGCCTTCGGCCTCGCGCACGCGGCCCGATGCTTCGGTTTTGGCATCGCCGGCCGCCTGGCCGATTGCGCCCTCGGCCTTGCCTGCGAATGATTTGGCTGCGCCCGCGATCCGATTGCTGTCCATGATACCGCTCCCTCGAATATGCTGTTGGAATGAGTTCTGCTCCGACAACAAGCCAGACCGTCGCGGGTTCCCCCTGACGCTCATGCACTATTCGCCGCACCGCAAGGAACCTGAATGAGGGGGCGCTGTTCAGCCCGCACCAACAAAGGAGGCGGACATGGGAATTTTTACAAAAGACATCAAAACAATGGACGATATGCTGACGCATCAGCTGCAGGATATTTATTATGCCGAGCAGCAGATCACCAAGGCGCTGCCGAAAATGATCGACAAAGCGACCAATCGTGATCTGGCGACCGGCCTGAAGAACCACCTCGATGAGACCTATAAGCAGATCGAGCGGCTCGATCAGGTGTTCAAGAAGCTCGGCATGGCGCCGAAGGGCACCGATTGTCCTGCCATCGACGGCATCATCAAGGAAGCCGATCAGACCGCCGGTGAAATCGACGACAAGTCGGTGCTCGATGCAGCCATCGTTGCCAATTGTCAGGCGGTCGAGCATTACGAGATCGCGCGCTATGGCACGCTGATCGCGTGGGCCGAAGAACTCGGCCATGATGACATCGTCCGGTTGCTCAACACGACTCTCAAGGAAGAGCACGCCGCCAACACCAAGCTGAACACCGTGGCGCTGCGCAAGGGCGTCAACCGCAAGGCCGCCAGCTAAACCTCATAAACAAACGCCCGGCATCACTGCCGGGCGCTTTTGTCTGTTCCAATTTACTTTCGATCCTGCTTATTCGATCACGTCGACGATGCGGTGCGTGGCCGGATCGACCAGCACTGTGCGGCCATTGACCACCGTGTAGCGATAGTCGCGAACGCCATATTCCGGCGGCACGTCGTAATAGGTCACGCCTTCGCCTGGCAGTTCGGCCCCGACGCGAACATCGCTGGAATAAGTATAAGACGGCCGACGCTGTTCGACGGCATAGGTGCGAAAGCGCGGACGCTGGTCGGCGCCGAGTACGCCGGCGACACCTCCGACGACACCGCCAATTGCGCCGCCGACAACCGCGCCGACCGGACCGGCCGCGCGTTCACCTTCGCGGGCGCCGCGGTCGATCCCGCCCGGTACGCCCTGGGCATTGGCTGCCACAGGCAACGTCAGTGCGGCGGCGACGATAGCTATACTTGCATAATGGCGGATCATATCGGTCTCTCCATGTGATGAGGACTGAACTCGCCATCGCCGCTTACGTTCCGGGTGGAGGAACCTTTACGGTTCGCGTT
>DASWQB010000198.1:0-3837 GCA_036398335.1 Afipia sp.
GTGGGCACCATATGACCGGATCCACGGACCCGGCCAGGGACAGTTCCCTTAAGGATCGATAAGGCCCCGGGGATATGTTGGCTCCTGACGAACGTCGCAGCCTCGCCTTGCCAATGTAGCGACGAATGTCCTCCACCGCCAGCTTTCTGCAAAAATCAGTTAAGTTGCCGCGGCAACTGTCTATCCGAGCGCGACGCCGTTGCCGGCCGGGCGGTTGAGCTCATGTGTCATCTTCTCGATGCGCTCGGAGGCCGCGTTGAGCGCATTGGCGACGGCGGCCTGTGTCGCGCGGGCGCGGTCGGCGGCGGTGAGGCGCACCTCGCGCAGCGCCTCAATCTCTTCCTGCAAACCGCGAATGCGGCGTTCTGCGTCCACCAGTTCATCGGCGATGGTCAGCGACGCCATCACGGTCAGCCGCTGATCGCCGATCTCGCCGAACTTGCCGCGCAGGCTTTCGACCCGCGCTTCCAGCGTTTCGGCCAGACGCAGAAGACGGGCCTCCTGCCCTTCCTCGCAAGCCATGCGGTACTGGCGGCCGTTAATGGTGACGTTGACGTAGCTCATATGACATGACTCATGGCCAGCATCCTGAATCCGAAGTTCAACCCATTTCGCAGCAGCCTCCTTGAGCGAACTTCGGATTCAAAAAAGATGCTGGCAATTATGAATTCTAGTGTGGTTTCGGGTCGCATGTCCGCAAACGAGTGTGCCGAAAGCAAGGATGCGGACATGCGAACCACCACACTAGTCTCCCGCCTCGATCACCGATTTGATGGTGTCGATGGCGACATCGAGCCGCTGCGCGATCTCGCGGTTGGTGCGCTCCAGCTCACGCGAGCGCACCAGCGTGCCGTCGAGTTCGTTGGCAAGCCGCGAACGGTCGACGCCGAGCGCCTGAATTCGCGCGGCAAGCGCCTCCTCGTCACGATCATGTTCGCGCCGCCGCTCCACCGCATTCTCAAGCGCGTCCAGCGCGGCGGCAAGACGGCGCGTGGCAAGCTCGATCTCGCTCACATTGCCAGCAGCGGCGAATTCGGAAGCGGCAAACCCGTTGGACATGCGATCGGTCATACGCGAGCGGCGAGCCTTTTTCGGTGGATACGCGCAACGTGCCGGCCCGCAAGGTCAGCGCCCGAGCAACAAACGGCAAGCGGCGAACGTGCTGCGATCTCCACGCCGGGAAAACCCCGGACCGACAAGTGTTTAGTGCTATAAATTAGGACCGCGCCGGAGCGAACGCAACGCCAAGCGGAAGCCCCGGTACGAGCTATGCACCACTAAGACGAAGGTGCATTGCGAAGAGACGTGGAAGAGCGCTGAGTGTTGCTTGGACTCATCAGTTCCGGGGTGCTATCCACCCGACCATCTTTTTCCAATCAGGCGAAAATTCATGTCCCAGGCGCAGACCCCGCACGTCGATCCCTCCCGCATGGCCAACGCGATTCGGGCCCTTGCGATGGATGCGGTCGAGAAGGCCAAATCCGGCCATCCCGGCCTGCCGATGGGCGCGGCCGACGTCGCCACCGTGCTGTTCACGCAGTTCCTGAAATTCGATGCCGCCGATCCGAAATGGGCCGACCGCGACCGCTTCGTGCTGTCCGCGGGCCACGGCTCGATGCTGCTGTATGCGCTGCTGTATCTGACCGGCAATACATCGATGACCATCGATCAGATCAAGAATTTTCGTCAGCTCGGCTCGCTGACGCCGGGCCATCCGGAAAACTTCCTCACCCCGGGCATCGAGACCACCACGGGTCCGCTGGGTCAGGGCATCGCCACCGCTGTCGGCATGGCGCTGGCCGAGCGGCATCTCGCGGCTGAATACGGCGGCGACATCGTCGATCACCACACCTATGTGCTCGCCTCCGATGGCGACCTGATGGAGGGCATCAGCCAGGAAGCGATCGCATTTGCCGGGCATCTGAAACTGAACCGCCTGATCGTGCTGTTCGACGACAACGGCATCTCGATCGATGGCGCGATCTCGCTGTCGGATTCAGTGGATCAGGTGAAGCGTTTCGAGGCCGCGGGCTGGGCTGCCGAGCGAATCGACGGCCACGATCACAAGGCCATCGCGGAGGCGCTGTCGCGCGCGCAAAAATCCGACAAGCCGACCCTGATCGCCTGCAAGACCATCATCGCGTTCGGCGCGCCGACCAAAGCCGGCTCGGAAAAATCCCACGGCTCGCCGCTTGGCGCGGAAGAAATCGCCGGCGCCCGCAAGAAACTGGGCTGGGACGCGCCGCCGTTCGAAATTCCGGCAGACATTCTGGGCGCATGGCGCGCGGCTGGTTCGCGCGGCAAGAGCGCGCATGAGGAATGGAACAAGCGGTTCGCGGCCAGGGACGCAGGCGTGCGCAGTGAGTTCGAGCGCCGCACCAAAGGCGATCTGCCTGCGAAGGCGCTCGCCGACGCTGTCGCGAAAATGAAATCGGCGCTCGCCGCCGCGCCGAAAGACATCGCCACCCGCACTGCCTCCGAACATGCGCTGGAAGTTCTCACCGCCGCGGTGCCGGAGATGATCGGCGGCTCGGCGGATTTGACCGGCTCCAACAACACCCGCGTCAAGGGCATGGTCGCGATCTCCGCCAACAATTACGGCGGGCGTTATGTGAACTACGGCATCCGCGAACACGGCATGGCGGCGGCGATGAACGGCATGTCGCTGCACGGCGGCTTGATCCCTTATTCCGGAACATTTCTGGTGTTCTCCGATTATCTGCGTCCGGCGCTGCGTCTTGCGGCGCTGATGGAGGTGCGAGCCATCCACGTCCTCACCCATGATTCCATCGGTCTTGGCGAAGACGGCCCGACCCATCAGCCGGTCGAGCATCTGGCCGCGCTGCGCGCGATCCCGAACGTCAACGTGTTCCGCCCATGCGACACGGTGGAAACGCTCGAATGCTGGCAGCTTGCGCTGGAGGCGAAGCATCGCCCGAGCGTATTGGCGCTGACCCGCCAGAATCTGCCGCAGCTTCGGCTCACCGACGATTCCGACAACAAATCCGCCGCCGGGGCCTACGAGATTTCAAAAGCTGACGGCGAGGCCAAGGTGTCGATTTTCGCCTCCGGTTCCGAGGTCTCGCTCGCCGTCGAGGCGCAGAAACTTCTGAAAGCCGCTGGCATTTCGGCCCGCGTGGTGTCCGTGCCCTGCATGGATCTGCTCATGGAAGCGCCAGAAGCCGATCGTGCCGCGATTATCGGCAACGCTCCGGTGAAAATCGCGGTCGAAGCCGCGATTCGTCAGGGCTGGGACGCGATCATCGACTCGGACGGAATCTTCATCGGCATGAGCGGATTCGGCGCAAGCGCCCCATATAAGGAACTGTACAATCATTTCGGCATCACCGCCGACGCCGTCGCCAAAGCCGCGCAGGCGCGCCTGAAAGCTAAATAAAGCCAATGAGGGCCGGGTAACGCTTTTCGGAATTCAGGCATTTCGGACGATTGCATCACGCCGTCATTCGGGGCAAAAACCGCCTCGAAAATCATCGTTTTGTGAAGGAGAAGCAGGAAAATGGCAGTCCGGGTCGCGATCAATGGATTTGGCCGTATCGGCCGCAACATTTTGCGCGCTATTCACGAATCCAAGCGCACGGACATCCAGGTCGTTGCCATCAATGACCTCGGCCCGGTCGAGACCAACGCCCATCTGCTGCGCTACGACTCGGTGCACGGCCGCTTTCCCGGCACGGTGACGGTCGACGGCGACACCATCGACATCGGCTCCGGCAAGATCAAGGTCACCGCGATCAAGGACCCGACCACGCTGCCGTGGAAGGAACTCGGCATCGATATCGCGCTGGAATGCACC
This sequence comes from Afipia sp., assembly GCA_036398335.1. Classification (GTDB taxonomy): domain Bacteria; phylum Pseudomonadota; class Alphaproteobacteria; order Rhizobiales; family Xanthobacteraceae; genus Afipia. The sequence continues at coordinate 3,815 of DASWQB010000198.1, forward strand.
GGCATTTTCACGACCCGCGAGAA
>DASWQB010000199.1:0-4848 GCA_036398335.1 Afipia sp.
CAGCCGGTGTTCGACACCCAGGTCGCGGCGATGGTGCTGGGTTACGGCGATTCGATCGCCTACGACCAGTTGGTCGAGCGCATCACCGGACATCGCCCCGACAAGACCCACCGTTTCACCGATTGGTCACGCCGTCCGCTAACGCCGGACCAGATTGTCTATGCCGTTTCCGACGTCACGCACTTGCGCGACGTGTTCGCCGCGCTTGACGCCGATCTGAAGAAACGCAGCCGCAGCGACTGGGTCAGCGAGGAAATGGAGACGCTGACGTCCCCGAGTACCTATGACGTCAATCCGGAGCGGGCGTGGGAGCGCCTCAAGACCCGCGTGCGCAAACCGAAAGAACTCGCGGTCCTTATGGAAGTTGCGGCCTGGCGCGAGAAGGAAGCGCAGACCCGCGACGTGCCGCGCAGCCGCGTGCTCAAGGATGACGCCATCGGCGACATCGCCACCCATGCGCCGACATCGCTGGAGCGGCTCGCCAATCTGCGTTCGTTGCCCAAGGGCTTCGACAAGTCGAAATGGGGACAGGACATCGTCACCGCCGTCCAGCGCGGGCTCGCCAGAGATCCGGCCACACTGCCCAGGATCGAAAAGCCGCGCAGCAACGGCAATGGCGCAGCCACCGTCGAACTCTTGAAAGTGCTGCTGCGAATGACGTCCGAGCGTCATGCCGTCGCCAGCAAGGTGATCGCAACCGTCGACGATCTCGAACAGATCGCCGCGGACGATCACGCCGAGGTCGGCGCGCTGCATGGCTGGCGGCGCGACCTGTTCGGCGAGACGGCGCTCGCGCTCAAGCACGGCAAGATCGCGCTCTGCATCGACAAGGGCCGCGTGGTGCTGTCGGAAAGAGCCTCGGATAAGAACTAGTTTTTTGGCATGATCTGGTCCGAAAGCCGGTTTCCACTTTTCGGGATCATGCCTTTCCAGCCTGAATCACGCCGACGCGCTTGATCAGCCGCGACAGCTGCCGGAAGCGGTTGGCGATACGATCGGACACCAGATTCTCGATCCTCGGGTCGAACGTCAGAATGAACTTGTCGGCGTAGTTGCGGAAGTGCGTCATCGACAGCACGCCCGGGTGCGCCGCAGAGATCAGGAAGGCGACGCGGAATGCCGCGCCGAGCAGGCGCGTGCGCTCGACCATCGCCGGGGTCAGCAACGCGCGAAGCTCGCTTGTCGGCTCGCTCTTCAGCCCAAGACCCGCATAACGGTAATACGCAGCGAGCGACAGGAACACGCGGCCCTCGTGGCTCACCGCACCGAAATTGCCGTTAGTGATGATGTGCAGCGTCTGTTCGCCGCGATAATCGGGATGCGCGCGCCAGCCGATATCGGACAGAAGACACGCAGCATGACGCAAGCGGCGCTCCTCCTCGGTCTCGCGCAGCCGCGCCGCTTTCATGAAACGATCAGTCCACTCCATCAAATCCTCGGCATGGCGCGGGGAGCGTGATCGCAGATTGTTCAAGGTGCGGGCGTTGGCAATCAGGCCATCCTCGATCTGCACGCGTTCGGGCAACATCTCGAACAGCAAACCCTCGCGCACGCCATAGGTCGAGAACACGACTTCGGTCGGCTTGGCCGTCATGATGATGTATTCCATCACCAAAGCAGCGTAGCCGAGCAGCGGGCGGCGCGCCTCGGTGACTGTCTCTATGTCTGCCAACGAATTGGTCGCCACCAGGCGGCGCACGCGCCGCGCAAAATCAAGCGCGTCGGCTGCGGGAATGCTGTAACCGTGCATCACGCGCAACGGATAGCCGCTCTGGATGATATGGATGCGGGCGAAGGCGCGCCACGTACCGCCCACCGCGTAGAACGTGCGGCCCGCACCGCCCTTGAGCTGCGCGGTCGCGGTGATCGCATCCTTGACGATCCGCTCGGCCTTCTTCAGCGATTTCTGCGAGGCATCCTGCAGGGCAAGACCGCCGAGCGGCAGCGTGACACCGGCACGCACGCGATGGTCGTGAACGTCGATCAGCTCCAGCGAACCGCCGCCAAGATCGCCGACGATCCCGTCGGGCTTGTGAATGCCGGAAATCACGCCCAGCGCCGAGAGCTTCGCCTCGCGCGCGCCGGAGAGAATTTCAATCTTGCAGCCGGTCAGCCGCTCGGCCTTGGCGATGAATTCCGGACCGTTTTTGGCGTCGCGGCACGCAGCTGTCGCAATGGCGTGAACGCGGCCGACCTTCATCACCTTGATCAGCGCGCGAAAACGCTTCAACGCGCCGAGCGCTGTCTCAACCTCTTTTTCGCCAAGCAGGCCGGTGCTCTGCACCGCGCGGCCAAGACCACACAAAACCTTTTCGTTGAAGATCGGCGCGAGGCTGCGCGTCAGCCCTTCATAAACGACAAGACGGACCGAGTTCGATCCGATGTCGATGACAGCGATCGTGCGCGATGGCTTGCGCGGTTTCGGCGTACGCGGATGATACGCGGCGGCCGCCTGCGCGGCCGGCTCGACGGCACTAACGCTCTGAACGGCGCGTAAGACGACGCGGCGAAGATTCTTTAAGCGACTTTCCACGGCCGGACAGACTCGGATTTGTCATGAAGTAATTATGCACGTTGAAAGGCTCCTCGCCTTTCCCGGCCTTCATACGCGTTGAAGACCCATCCGGCAACAACTGCCAGCTCTGTTCGTTGTCTTTCAGATTCGCGACCATGATCTGTTCGAGAACCTGCTGATGCACCGTCGGATTCTGGAGCGGACACAACACCTCAACGCGCCTGTCGAGATTGCGCGGCATCATGTCGGCGGACGAGATATACACAGCGGACTTCTCGCTCGGCAGTCCGTGTCCCATGCCGAAGCAATAGATTCGTCCATGCTCGAGGAATCGCCCGATAATCGACTTCACGCGAATGTTTTCCGACAGTCCGGCGACACCCGGACGAAGACAGCAAATGCCGCGCACCACGAGTTCAATCGGCACACCAGCCTGCGAGGCGGCATAGAGCGCGTCGATGATCTCCGGATCGACCAGCGAGTTCATCTTCATCCAGATCGCGGCGGGTTTGCCCTTGCGCGCATAGTCGGCTTCGGCTGCGATATGTTCGAGGATGCGCCCCCGCAGCGTCAGCGGCGACACCGCCATTTTCTCGATGTCGCTGGGCTCCGCGTAGCCGGTGATGTAGTTGAACACGCGTGCGGCATCCCGGCCGATCACCGGCTCCGAGGTGAAATATGACAAGTCTGTGTAGATGCGTGCCGTCACCGGATGATAGTTGCCTGTACCCGTGTGAACATAAGTCGTCAGTCCGCCATTCTCACGCCGCACGACGAACGACAGCTTGGCGTGCGTCTTCAGTTCCAGAAACCCGTAGACAACCTGAACGCCGGCGCGCTCAAGATCGCGCGCCCAGCGGATGTTGGCCTCCTCGTCGAACCGCGCTTTCAGTTCCACCAAGGCCGTCACCGATTTGCCGGCTTCCGCGGCCTCGGCGAGCGTGCGCACGATCGGCGAGTCGCGCGAGGTGCGATACAACGTCTGCTTGATGGCGACGACATCCGGATCGCGCGCCGCCTGTTGCAGGAACTGCACCACGACGTCGAACGATTCATAAGGATGATGGACGACCAGGTCTTTCTGCCGGATCGCGGCGAAGATGTCGCCGCCATGATCGCGCACGCGCTCGGGATGGCGCGGGACATAAGGTGTGAACTCCAGATCGGGACGATCGACGCGGGTGAGCTGCGACAGTTCGTTCATCGCCAGCACGCCGTCGACCAACAGAACGTCGTCGTCGGGCGTCGACAGCGCGCGCTGCACGAAGGCGCGCAAATCCGCCGGCATCGCCGCCTCGATCTCAAGCCGGATCACCGAACCGCGGCGGCGGCGTTTCAACGCGCTCTCGAACAGACGCACGAGATCCTCGGCCTCTTCTTCGATTTCCAGTTCGGAGTCGCGGATGATGCGGAACGCGCCCTGCCCCTTCACCGTGTAGCCGGGGAACAGGCGCGCGATGAACAGCGAGGTCGCCTGCTCCAGCGTAATCATGCGGGTGCCGCCATCCTTGCCGGACGGCAGGCGGATGAAGCGGTCGATCTTGCCCGGCATGCGGATCAGCGCATTCATCGAGCGGCCGTCGGACGAGCGCACCAGATGCAGCGCGATGGTGAAGCCGAGGCTCGGAATGAACGGAAACGGATGCGCGGGGTCGATCGCCAGCGGCGTGAGCAGCGGAAAGATGTTGTGCAGGAAGTGATCCTCGATCCAGCTCACTTCTGATTTCGTCACGTCGCGGCCATCGACAAGCATGATGCCCGCGTCCGCAAGGATAGCGTGCAGATCGCGCCAGATCGCCTGCTGATCGCTGGCGAGTTTTGATACTGCCTCGTTGATAAGGACAAGCTGCTCGGCCGGCGTCAGCCCGTCAGGACTGCGTTCGCTGAAACCTTCACGGATTTGCGCTTTCAGACCCGCGACGCGCACCATGTAGAATTCATCGAGATTGTTGGCCGAGATCGACAGGAATCGCACCCGTTCCAAGACCGGATGATTCGTATTGACCGCCTCCTCAAGGACGCGCCGGTTGAAATGCAGCCACGACAATTCGCGATTGATGAATCGCGCCGGGCTCTGCGCGAGCGGCACGGTGTCCTTCGCGGTTTCCCTCACAGCCGGCTGGGCCACGGTCTCCTCGACCGGAGGAATAACATCCGCCGCCGCTGCCGTCCGCACCTTGTCGTTCATGGATCGCACTCCGCTCTTCCAGTTCAACTCGATACGACGCAAATACGACGTTCATGTATCAGGGCCGTCGCCGTCCCGCCCCTCCCCCCCGTCGAGCTGCCGGCAGGCCCGCAACACGTCGCCGGCCATGGCGGGCGTGATCCGG
>DASWQB010000200.1:0-2681 GCA_036398335.1 Afipia sp.
CTCGCCGCGATCAAGTCGGTGTTCGGCACGAATAACAGCGTCGCGGTCAGTTCGACCAAATCGGCGACCGGGCATTTGCTGGGCGCGGCCGGCGGACTTGAAGCGATCTATTCCATCCTCGCGTTGCGCGACCAGATCGCCCCCGCGACCCTCAATCTCGAAAATCCTGACGATGCCGCCGAGGGCATCGACCTTGTGCGCGATGCGGCCCGGCCGATGAAAATCGAGCATGTGCTGTCGAACGGATTCGGCTTCGGCGGCGTCAACGCCAGCGTGCTGTTCCGCGCGGCGTAAGACATTTTCCCTTAGCCGTGGGCACAGTGCCCCGGACGCGACGCTATACGCCGTATCGCTTCGCTGATCCGGGGCCGTTCCATATTAGATGAGCGTGACGGTCCCGGTCCTGCGAAGCAGCGCTGCGCACGCATCGGACCGGGACACGCAGCTGCAAAAACCGGCAAAGATCAATTTTCCAAACTTCACCGGAAGAGGAAGCAATTACTCCGCCGCTTCCGACACCGCGCCGGATTGCGGCGGCTCGCTGCGATCCTCTGAGCGTTTGCGACCGTTGCCGGATAGCATGTTTGAGAGCTTGTCGAGATACAGATAGATGATCGGCGTGGTGAACAGCGTCAGCACCTGACTGACCAGCAGGCCACCGACCATCGCGTAACCGAGCGGCTGGCGGATTTCCGATCCGGTGCCGGTGCCGAGCATCAAGGGCACGCCGCCAAGCAACGCCGCCATTGTCGTCATCATGATGGGACGGAAACGCAGCAGCGCCGCTTTGCGGATCGATTCCTCCGGCGTCAGATGCTCGTCGCGCTCGGCCGCAATGGCGAAGTCCACCAGCATGATGCCGTTCTTCTTGACGATACCGATCAGGAGCACGATGCCGATCAGCGCGATCAGGCTGAAATCGAATCCGAACACCATCAGCGTCGCGAGCGCGCCGACACCCGCCGACGGCAGGGTCGACAAAATCGTGATCGGATGAATGTAGCTTTCATACAAAATACCGAGGATCAGATAGACCACGACCAGCGCCGCCACGATCAAGAGCGGCACCGAACTGAGCGACTGCTGGAACGCCTGCGCGGTGCCCTGGAATGCGCCATTCAGCGTCTGCGGCGCGCCGAGCTGGTTGACGGCGTTGGTGATGACGTCAGCCGCCTGCCCGAGCGCCACGCCCTGCGCGAGGTTGAAGCTGATGGTGATCGCCGGGAACTGTCCCTGATGGCTGATCGACAGCGGCCGCACCGGCTCGCTGGTCCAATGCACGAAGGCCGACAGCGGCACCTGATCTCCCGTGAGCGGCGACTTGATGTAGATCTTTTGCAAGCTGTCCATGTCGCCCTGCAATTCCGGCAGGATTTCGAGGATGACGTGATAGCTGTTGGTCTGCGTGAAATATTGCGCGATCTGCCGCTGGCCGAACGCGTCATATAGCGTGTCGTCGATCAGTTGCGGCGTGATGCCGTAGCGCGCGGCATTATCGCGGTCGATCGTGAGGGTCAGCGTCGTGCCCTTGGTCTGCTGGTCGGTCGCGACGTCGCGCAGTTCCGGCAGCGTTTGCATTTTCGCCAGGATTTTCGGCGCCCATTCGTTCAGCTCATCGAGATTGGGGTCCTGCAAGGTGTATTCGAACTGGGTTCTCGTCGAGCGGCCGCCGAGGCGCACGTCCTGCTGAGCCTGCAGGAACAGTCTGGCGCCCTCGACCTTCTCAAGCTGCGGCCGCAGCCGCGAAATGATCTGCGTCGCATTGGCCTTGCGCTCGTCGCGGGGCTTCAGCGTGATGAACATGCGGCCGGTATTGAGCGCATTGCCGGTGCCGCCGATCGACATCGCCGCGGTCGCGACATCCGGATCGGACATGACGATCTTGCCGAGTTCTTCCTGCTTCCTCTTCATCTCGGCAAAGGAGATATCCTGCGACGCTTCGGAAATGCCGGTGATGAGGCCGGTGTCCTGCTGCGGGAAAAATCCCTTTGGAATGGCCATGAACAGGATGACCGACAAAGCCAGGGTCGCGAAGAACACCATCAGCGTTGTCATGCGCCAGCGCATGACGACGTCGAGCCCGCGCTCGTACCATTTCAGCATCCAGTCGAAACCGGCCTCGCACCATTGATAGAACTTGCCGTGATGCTGGTCGGGACTATGCGGCTTGAGGAAGCGCGACGCCATCATCGGCGTCAGTGTCAGCGACACGATCATGGACACGAAAATCGTCATGGCCAGCACGACGGCGAACTCACGGAACAGGCGTCCGATGATGCCGCCCATCAGCAAAAGCGGAATCAGCACCGCCACCAGCGAAATACTGATGGACACGATGGTGAAACCGATTTCGCTGGAGCCTTTCAGCGCGGCTTCGTAGGGCTCCTCGCCCTCTTCGACGTAACGCGAGATATTTTCCAGCATCACGATGGCATCATCCACCACGAACCCGACCGCGATCGTCAGCGCCATCAGCGACAAATTGTCGAGCGTATAGCCGACCATCCACATCAAGGCGCAGGCGCCGAGCAGCGCCAGCGGCACCGTGACGCTGGGGATCACGGTCGCCCAGAAACTGCGCAGGAAGACGAAGATCACCATCACCACCAGCGCGATGGTCAAGAGCAGCGTGAACTGCACGTCATCGACCGCCGCGCGAATGGTCTGGGTGCGGTCGCTGA
>DASWQB010000201.1:0-8995 GCA_036398335.1 Afipia sp.
ACTTGACGGCGCTGTCACATATGCGGTCCATGCGACATGGCGTTTGAATGACCTGTTGCGATTTGCTAAAAGTTTCGCGCATCAGGAGCATTGTCACATGCGTAAGAAAAATCTCGAGGTCTACCAGCTTGCCCTGAAGATGGCCGGCTCCGGCAAGGTCCGGAATTGGGAAGCAATTCAAACCAAACTCGTCGAGCAGGGCCATCGCAAGGCGCCGCAACTGCTCGATGGACAGAAAATCCGCGCCATTCTCGATCTTCGCTGCGCGGAGAGCCGCAAGGATAAGTAAGCATAAAGCCGACGGTGCGTGGTGAACGCGGACCACGTCGGTGAGCGTGCAAATGGTCCGGGGCAAGAATGCCGGGGAGAATCCGGCAAAGCATAGAAACAGGTATAAAGGTTTCAATCGAGGCGAAAAGCGCTCGCCTTGCAACCGCCGCCTGCCGGCCGCTTCGGTGTCTTAAAGCGCTTCTCAATATATTGCCTTCCAGGCTGCACGGCTTAAGTCTCGAACTTGGGTCTTTTGCGCTTGCGATTCTCGAACAGGTCACTTGCATGCCGGTCGTTGTGATGTTCCGACGTGATATGAAGAATGCCGCGCCGCTGGCGGCGTTGCTGCTCGCCGCTGCCCTGCTCGGCGGCTGCGCCACGGGTGCGACATCGAGCGTGTTTGTCGATCCATCGCGCTACGACCTCTATAATTGCGATCAGCTCGCCACGGCGCGCAAGCCGGTGTTCGAGCGCGTGACCCAGTTGCAGGCCCTGATGGCCAAGGCGGAAACCGGGGTCGCCGGCTCGCTGGTCTCGGGGCTCGCTTATCAGACCGATTATGTGAAAGCACGCGCCGAGCTCAACCTGATCGATGAGACTCGCCAGCGTGGCAATTGCGGGGCACTGGCGCCGGACGCCCCTGCGGTGCCACCCACCGCCGCGCCGGCGAAAAAACGCACGCGCGCGAGCGCGCAATAAACAACCTCATGGTGAGGAGCGAGGCGAAGCCTCGCGTCTCGAACCATGACATTGCCTTGATCTCCTCATCCTTCGAGACGCGCGTCATTAGCAGGCCAGCCTGTATGGCGCGGTCTTCGGGATGAGGGAGCGGCGCTAGCCGCGCCAGTCGTAAATCCAGTCCTGCCGCGCACGGAGTTTCTCGCCGCCGAGCGAGCGCATGACCTGATCGCGCGCGAACGCCATGGCCCCGCGCAAATGGTAGATTTGTCCGGTTTGGCGCGCGGCGCGCTGAATGCTGCCGACGCGCGGCGCGCGCAGCTTTTCATAATGCGCGAAGGCTTTCGGAATATCGGTGGCATCCTTCAGGCATGCCGCCAGCGTCGCGGCGTCCTCGATCGCCATGCCGGCGCCCTGCGCGACGAAAGGAAGCATGGCATGCGCGGCGTCGCCGAGCAGCGTGATGTTGCCTTTGGACCAGACCCCGCCATCGGGCACCGCGAACAGCGCCCATTTGCGCCAGCTTTCCACCGCGCCGATCATCATGCGCGGCGCGATCGGCCATTGCGGCGCGGTGAAATGCCGGGCGATATCGGCGGCATCGCCGGGCTCGCTCCAGCCCGGCCTGTTCCATGTCCCCGATACGACCGCGACCATGTTGATGCGCCGCCCGCCGGACAGCGGGTAGGCGACCAGATGCGCGTTCGGTCCCATCCATAATTGGACGCGCCGTGCGTTGAACTCGCGCGGCAATTGCGCGGCTTCAACAGTGCCGCGCCAGGCGATCCGGCCGGTGAATTGCGGCCGTGCTTCGGGGAATAATTGATGACGTACCGCCGACCAGACACCATCGGCACCGATCAGCGCCAATGCGGTGTCCTGATTTCGCGCGATGTCTTTGCGCGCCACCACGGTGACGCCCTTGGGGTAGGTCGCGACATCCTCGAACTGCGATCCCAGCCGCAAATCGATATCGGGATGATCGTTGACCTTGGCGAGCAAGGCCGCTTGCAGGTCGGCGCGGCGCACCAGCCAGTAGGGTGCGCCGTAGCGGAAGGTCGCGCCATCCCCAAGCGGGATACGGCTGATTTCCTTGCCCGTCCGCGCCGTCATCACACTGACCGCTTCGGGTGCGACGATATTGGGACGCAGCAGCGGCTCAAGGCCGAGATCGATCAATACGCGCGTTGCGTTTGGAGAGAGTTGCAGGCCTGCGCCGGCTTCTTCGAGCTTTTTTTCGCGCTCCAGAATAACGGCGCGAAATCCCGCCGCCGCCAGTGCCAGCGAGGCGGTCAATCCTCCGATGCCGGCGCCCGCGATGACGATGGTTCGCGATGCAGCCATGGCGCCGGACCGGGCCTTCCGCTCAGGCGACCTTGTCCTTCAGAACGCATTCCGGAGGGCGTGCCGCGCCCGGCGCGAGATCCGGCGCATAACGATACAGCGTCGAGCAGTACGGACAGATGATCTCGCTGTCGTCGCCAAGATCGAGGAACACATGCGGATGATCGAACGGCGGATTGGCGCCGACGCACATGAACTCCTTCGAGCCGATTTCAATCACAGACTCGCCGGAATCGTTTTGAAAGTGAGGAACGATATGGTCGGCCATGATATTCAAACCTTGCAGGCTAAAGTTCAGAACTTCGAAACTACGGTTGGACGAGAGGACAGTAACAGGAGTACCTGAAGGACGCAGCGCACCATAAAGTTTGCCGCGCCAGATTTCTAGTGGTCCGGTTCTGACATTCGCTTTCCGAGCGAACCGCCGTGCGGATCGCGAATGTCAAATCCACTCCACCAGATCGCCGCAAAAAATTGAAAACGCTTAAGTCCCAATCTCGAATGTGGATTCGACACAATCATGGCATATCAGGATAGCCCTTCTTTCGTTGGCCCCTGCTTTTGTCGGGGATGTTGTGTCCCAAAAACGACACACTACATGTTTCCGGCGATATGCAGTCGGTGCATTTATCGGAGCGCGGATGACAACGCAGCACGTGCGTTTGACCAAGAGTTTGGCATTGGGCCTGGCTGTTGCAGGGGTGGCTTTGTCGGCTGCCGCCTTTGCCTATCTGTTGCCGCATGCGCGCCGCGCCGGCGAGGTTTTGCTGGCGCAGGACGATCCGGCAAGATTGTCCGACATCCAGCTTCACGCTGCGCTCGGCTCCGGCGATGCGCCGCAAGCCAGTGCCGAAGTTGAGCGGAACATCGCACAGGCTCTGCAGGCCAACGACTCCGATCTGGCGAACAGTTTTGTCGAGCTTGCGCGCGAGCGGGATATTTCCGTTTCCAAAAACGCATCCAAAGAGGTTGCCGCCGCTGTTGCGGCTGACAACTCCACGGCGTCTTTTGCCAAAAAATTCGCGACGGGACTCGTGACCGGTGATGTCGACGACGCTGCCAGCCTGTCGGGGACCGTGGCGGGCGATCTTTTTGTGTTCGGCGATATCCGCGACGTGATCCGCGAGGGCAAACATCTGGTGATGGGCGAGGAGGCCGATCATCTCGTGCTCGGCCTGGCCAGCGCCGGCATCGCGGTGACGGCTGCGACTTATGTTTCGGCGGGCGGTGCGGCGCCGCTCCGCGCGGGCCTGTCGATGGTCAAGGACGCCCGCAAGGTCGGCAGGCTGGGGGCCGGACTGGCGGAATGGACCGGACGTGCCGCGCGCGGCGTGATTGACGCGCCGGTGCTGCAAAAAGCCGCGGCAAGCGCCTCACTGGCGCATCCGTCGCAAACCATCGGCGCGGTGAAGGCGGCGTTCAAGACGGAAAAAGCGGGCGCGCTGGTGCGGCTGGCGAAGGATGTCGGACGTGTCGGCGAAAAGGCGGGCACCAAAGGTGCGCTCGACGTGCTGCGGATTTCCGACGGGCCGAAGGATGTCGCGCGCGCGGCCCGTCTCGCCGAATCGAAAGGCGGGCAGACCCGCGCCATCGTGAAAATTCTCGGGCGCGGCGCGCTGCTGCTGACGGCCGGTGCGTTCAATCTCGCATGGTGGGTATTCGGCGCATTGCTCGCCGTGATCGGATTTCTGTTCTCGATCAAGGCGACCACGGAACGGCTGACGCAATCTTGGATTGCGCGCGCCAAGCTCAAGCGCGCGCGGGCGGAACTGGCGATGCGTGAGCGCGAACTTGCAAATCCGGCGCAAGCCGACATGACGTCGTTGCAGGGCCGCGCTGCCTGAAATGATTATCCGCGCGCTGGTCAAATCACCAACCTGCGGCTAGAACGGCCGCCCAGCCAAACCCATCCCCCTCAACATTCAATGGAACGCTTGATGCCGAGTTTTCATCACGGCGCCGTGGAGATTGCCTATATCGACGAAGGCGAGGGCGATCCGATCGTTCTGGTTCATGGCTTTGCCTCGACCAAGAACGTCAACTGGGTCTATCCAAGCTGGGTGTCGGCGCTGACCAAAGACGGCCGCCGCGTCATCGCGCTCGACAATCGCGGCCATGGCGAATCCACCAAGCTGTACGATCCCGCGCAATATTCGATTCCAGTGATGGCGAGCGACGTGCTGGCGCTGATGGATCATCTGAAGATCGATCGCGCCGACATGATGGGCTATTCAATGGGCGGGCGGATCACCGCTTACATCGCGCGGCACTCTCCCGAGCGTCAGCGCTCGGCGATTCTCGGCGGTATCGGCATCGGCTTGATCGAAGGCGGCGGTCCCGGCGAGAATGTCGCGCTCGCACTTGACGCCAATTCCATCGATGACGTGACCGATCCGACAGGGCGAACATTCCGCGCGTTTGCGGATCAAACCCATTCCGACCGCAAGGCATTGGCTGCATGCATGCGCGGTTCGCGCCAGTTGATGACACGCGAGGATGTCGCGGCGATCAAGGGCACGGTCTTGATCGCGGTCGGCACCAATGACGATGTGGCAGGTTCGGCACATGAACTCGGGGAGGTCATAAAAGGCTCCGAAGTGCTCGATATTCCCGGCCGCGACCACATGCGCGCGGTGGGAGACAGGGTCTATAAAGAGGGGGGGCTGGATTTCTTGAAGCGCAGGCCATAGCGCCCGCCAAAAACAAGATTCGCCAAGGCAGGACCGGTTTGGCGAAAGGATTGTTCGCGACGCAACAAATGTGGGGCTCTCGGGGCGCGCCGCCGAGTTCCTAGACGATTATTATTCCTATCCCAAAGGCGGTAGGATTGCGGGCTGCTCCCGGCCCATTATGTGGTAGGATCGCGCAGTTCGGAACTCCGAAACGACGCCTCGGAACAATGTTATGGCCAAGCATCATCTCGATACGAAATCTGCCCTGTCCACCGTCGATCCGGTGTGGTCGCGGATTCGCGACGAAGCCGAGGAGATCGTGCGGCGTGAGCCGGAATTGGCGACCTTCATCTATTCGACGGTGCTGCATCACGACCGGCTCGAGGCTGCGGTGGTCCATCGCATCGCCGAGCGGCTCGATCATGTGGCGCTGTCCGGCGACCTGATCCGCCAGGCTTTCAATGATGCGCTGCGCGACCAGCCCGATCTCGGCAACGCTTTCCGCGCCGATCTGGTCGCGGTGTTCGACCGCGATCCGGCGACCTCGCGCTTCATCGATCCGCTGCTCTACTTCAAGGGCTTCCATGCCATCCAGGCGCATCGTTTGGCGCATTGGCTGTGGGGCCAGGGCCGCAAGGATTTCGCCTATTACATCCAGAGCCGCTCGTCGGCGGCGTTCCAGACCGACATCAATCCCGCCGCGAAAATCGGCCGCGGCATTTTCCTCGACCACGCCACCGGCCTTGTGGTCGGCGAAACAGCCGTGATCGAGGATGACGTTTCGATCCTGCACGATGTGACGCTCGGCGGCACCGGCAAGGAAAACGAGGACCGGCATCCGAAGATTCGCCGTGGCGTGATGATCGGGGCTGGCGCGAAAATTCTCGGCAATATCGAGGTCGGGCATTGCGCGCGCATCGCCGCCGGATCGGTGGTGGTCAAGCCGGTGCCGAACAACGTCACGGTGGCCGGCGTGCCGGCGCGCGTGGTTGGCGCCGCGGGCTGCTCGGAGCCGTCGCGCACCATGGACCAGATGCTGAACGCGCTTGGTCTTTGAAGACCGGATTCAACAAAATCACGCGTTCGTCATGCCCGGACTTGATCCGGGCATCCATCTCTTTGAAAAGAAAAGGGATGGATTGCCGGGTCAAAAGGGCGTTCACGCCCGTCTTCGACGGGCTATGCCCGGCAATGACACATTGAATTACTTCCGTTGGAACGTGAAACGTCCTAGTGTTGCGCCTTCACCGTTTCATTCGGACATGACCGTTTCGCAAATGATCTGCGTTGCCCGGATATGTCCGCCGATCAAATTTTTCTTGTTGGGAGAATCCCGTGGACGTTACCGAAGTCAGGAAGCTCGACGCCTATCTGAAGCGTACGCTGGGCAATGCCGATCTTCGTGTCGTTCCGCGCGCGAAGAACGAGGATGCCGCCGACATCAATATTGGCGATCGGACCATCGGTGAATTGTTCGTCGACGATGAGGACGACGATCGTTCCTTCCAGTTCCAGATGACGATTTCCACCGATGTTGCAAAAGACCTCACCGAAATCAGGAAGCTGGATGCCTATTTGAAGGATATTTTCGGCAATCCGAGAATCCGCGTGGTGCCGCGCCCGAAGAAAAAGGATTCGGCTGAAGTCTATGTCGGCGAGGAGTTCATCGGCGTGTTGTTCGTCGATAATCGCAAATTTGAATTTCAGATGGCGATCCTCGATACCGATATCGAGGAAGAGGTTTAATTAACCCCGCGCGGGATGCATCAACGCCGCCAGCCGCGCCATCGCGCCGGAGACGTCGCGCCATTGCGCGAGCCACGCGCGCGGAAAGCGGAATGTCAGATCGGCTCCCTCGATACGGCGCATGCTCAGGCACATGCCGGGCGTCGCCGCGTCGCGGGTGCAACGGGCGACAAAGCTTGAGCCGTCGTCGGAGACAAGGTCTTCACCGGAATAGGGCGAGTTATCGCGGAAGGCGCGCGAGGTTAGCCCGCTCTCGAGGCGCGGGGCTGTCGCATCCCAATAGCGCGGATAGATGGTGTTCAGCCGCTCAAGCGGCGACATCGCATCGTGATGCGCGGCAATCGACACCAGCAGCCGGTCGATCGGGGGCAGCTCCGTCTCGACGGTCTCGGCGGTGACATGCTTGGGCGCTTCAGGCGGCGTCAGCGAAGGATACACGAACGCCAGATCGACCCGCTCCTGCGGGCCGGTACGCTTCTGCAATTTCACGCGGACCGATTTGGTCGGCACGTTGAACAGCGTGTCGCCGATCATCATCGGCAGGCGATCCGGGTCCCCTGCAGTCCCCAAGGTCCATGTCGGCCACAGCAGATAGACGATGGCCGCCAAGGCGCTCGCACCGATGGCGCAGGAAACCACCAGCGGCATGAGGTGATGATGGCGCTTGCGCCGCCCGGCGGCGCGCGAGGGAAGGGTACGCGAGAAATGAGACGGCATCGGCGCGGAAGGACTTTCAGGCGGAGAAAACGCGAATCGGCGCCGATTATGCCATGCGCCTTACTGCCTTCCGCTTAACGCAGCGCGGCAAAACCGCACTGTGCCATGCGTGCGGCGGGACGCGGCGTTAACCCTTTTTTAAGGATGAAGTGGCGCACGGCCCGGCATTTTGCGAAGCGTTTTTCATCGCAACCCGAGTGCCCGCGTATGACCCCGGAAGCCGTCAATTCGTTCTTCTCGATCGTGATCGGCTTTGCCGTCGCCGGAGCGCTGGCCAGCGGCTATCAGGCGCTGGTGAACCGCCCCGCCGGTTTCGGCTTGTTGGCGAGGGGCGCAGCGCCCGGAAGCTTTCCCGCCGCTGCCTTCGCGGCGGTGCCGTTTCTGGTGTTTGCCGCACCCTTCATCATCATGCGAAACACCGTGCGGGGCCGGCGCATCGAGCGCCGCCGTTTCGAATTCGTGATGATGGCGACGATCCTGGCCGGGTTCTGGAGCATGATGTCCGGCACCTTCGTGCTGATGATCCTGCAGGCGAGCGGCCTGTTCGCCTGACTTTTCACTGAAGAGAAAGATGCATCGCGCATCTGTTTCTGGCATGGTCGCCCGGCAAGGAGACCGCAATGCCGATTTACGAACTCGATGGCGTCAAACCGCAGCTTCCCGCCGACGGAGATTATTTCATCGCTGACACCGCGCAGGTGATCGGCAATGTGCGCCTGCAAAAAGGCGCGAGCGTGTGGTTCGGCACGGTCATACGGGGTGACAATGAGCTGATCGACATCGGCGAGGGTTCGAGCGTGCAGGACAATTGCACCTTCCACACCGATCCCGGATTTCCCCTGACCATCGGAAAGAATTGTTCGGTCGGTCATAACGCGATCGTCCATGGCTGCACCGTCGAGGACGGGGCGCTGATCGGCATGGGCGCGATCGTGATGAACGGCGCGCGGATCGGCAAGGAATGTGTTGTCGGTGCCGGTACGCTCATCACCGAGGGCAAGGCATTTCCGGAGCGCTCGCTGATCGTCGGTAGCCCCGCTCGCGTGCTGCGCGTTCTCAACGACGAGGAGGTGAAACTCCTCACTCGCGCCGCGCCTCACTACGCCAAAAACGCCGTGCGCTTCAGAGCAGGTTTAAAGAAGATCGATTGAGATTTTTGTTGTGACGCGTTTTCTTCACGCGAGGCGGTTTCCGTCCCGCTTGAAAACGCAATGATTTATTTATTACGCTAGGATTCGTTGACGCCGACGCCAAGCGAGACAAGTTTCTCCTGTCCCTTGCCCGTGAGCGTATATCCACGCGAGCCGGGGCCCTCTTCGCCGCCGCTTTGCGCCAGAAAATTTTCGGCGACCAGACGTTTAAGTTCGGCATGCTTACGTGCTGTCATGCTGATTTTTGCGTTTTGCGCGATATCGCACATCAGCGCAATCTCCTCGTCGTTCAACATGGAATCGGCCATCAAACTCTCCACTTGCGATGAAGATGTATCGCGCCGCGCCCTCGCGCGTCCGTGATGTCAACGGACGGGCTTGACGATTGGTTCCATCCTGAACGGGGTGTGTGATCGG
>DASWQB010000202.1:0-3870 GCA_036398335.1 Afipia sp.
AGGCCCGCGACCTTGCGTACGAAATTGCCGATCAGTTTCGCTCCGTCCGGCGTATGCACGACCTCGGGATGGAATTGCATGGCGTAGAATCTGCGCTTGTCGTCGGCGATTACCGAAATCGGCGAGCCCGGCGCTTTGGCCACACCGCGAAAGCCTTCCGGCAATTTCGTCACGCGGTCTCCATGGCTCATCCACACTTCATAGGAGCCGCCCTTTTTCCATACACCGTCGAACAGCGCGCAGTCGTCAGTTATCTCGATATGCGCGCGGCCGAACTCGCGGTGGTGTCCGGCCTCGACGGTCCCGCCGAGCTGCTGCGCCATGGTCTGCTCGCCATAGCAGATGCCGAGGACCGGCACGCCGGCTGTGAGAATCGACATCGGAGCTGACGGCGCATCCTTGTCGAGAACGGAAGCCGGACCGCCGGACAGGATCACGGCCTTCGGCTTCATGTCCCTGAAAGCCGTCTCGGCCTTCTGGAACGGCACGATCTCGGAATAAACCCCCTCCTCGCGGACGCGCCGCGCGATGAGCTGGGTCACCTGGGAGCCGAAATCCACAATCAGAATTTTATCGTGCGGAATCCTGTCGTGCGCGGCCGCCATATCGGGCGTCGCGGAGACGGTCTTGGGGTGTGAGGTCATAACAAGGAAATACGTGACGAACGGGCCGGTCGCAACCCTCGAACGGCCTTGAATTGCAGCTTATCGCCAGCTTTTGAGAGGCTGGTTGCCCACGATCGTCATCACAGGGCTTGACCCGGTGATCCACGTCTTGCTTGCAGCCGTCGTGATAAGTCGTCATGGCCGGGTCAAGATCGGCCATGACAAATTGAAAACCTTAAGCAGCCTTAGCTCCGCTTCAGGACCGAGACGAAAAACCCGTCGGTTCCGGTTCTGCGCGGGGTCATCAGCAGCCCCTGCGCCGATTGCAGCGTAGCGGTGGCAAAATCATCGGCCTTGTCCCAAAGCACTGACATGATTTGCGACGGTGGGACCACCGAAAACTCAGGGTTACGCACCATGAACCGCGTGATCTGTTCGTTATTTTCCTGCGGCAACACCGAACAGGTGATGTAGGCAATCCGCCCGCCCGCTTTGACCAGCGGCGCGGCGCGTTCCAGCACCGCGATCTGATCCTTGATGCGGACTTCCAATGCGCCCGGTCGCATGCGCCATTTCGCGTCCGGATTGCGCCGCCATGTCCCCGTGCCGGTGCACGGCGCATCGATCACCACCAGATCGGCGGACGCATGAATGTCGTTGAGCGTATCGTCCGGCCCCTTGGGCGTACGAACGTCGGCATTATGGACACCCGCGCGCGACAGCCGCTCGTGGATCGGCGCGAGCTGCCGCTTGTCGTGATCCGTGGCAATGAGACGGCCCTTGCCCTGCATCATCGCCGCCAGCGCCAGCGTCTTGCCGCCGGCACCCGCGCACATGTCGATCACCTGCTCGCCGGGTTTCGCGCCGGTCAGCAGTGCCGCAAGCTGTGAGCCTTCGTCCTGCACTTCGACAGCGCCCTTGATGAAGTCCTCCTCGGCATGAATGCCGGGATTGCGGGCATCCGCGCCGAGATCGATCCGCAGACCGATTGGCGACCACGGCGTGACCTTCGCACCGAGATGCGCCATGGAGGCGAGGACTTTCTCGCGCCTAGCTTTAAGCGTGTTGACGCGCAGATCGAGCGGCGCGCGGCTGGCCATCGCTGAAGCCTCCGCGACACGCTCATCGCCGAATACGGCGGACAGATGCGGCTCGAGCCATTCTGGATAGTCGCCCGCGATGTGGGCAGGCGCACCGTTCAGCGTGCGCGATGTCAGTGCCTCGCGTTCGGCATCGGTCAGCGGCTCCGGCGCAAAGCGCGAACCATCGCACAACGCCGCGATGGCATCCGGGCCCAACCCGCGTTCCAACTTAAGCATGCCCAGCACACGCGCGCGCGGCGTATCCGCATCCAGCAGCCAGGCTGACGAGGCACGGCGGCGCAGCACATCGAACGCCAGCCCGGCGATACCCGCCCGATCACCGGAGCCCGCGAAGCGATGCGCGATGCCCCAATCCTTGAGCGCATTTTGCGCGGGGATACGTTGCGCGTCGATGGCAGCTAGGACTTCGATGACTGCGGACAGCCGCGCGGCAGGCGTCATAGGTAGCTTTTTCTCAAATCACGACGAATGGAAACAGAACACGGATGGCGAAATACACCCACATCGCCAGCAGCACCAGCGCACCGGCGACGAAGAACGACGAGCCGCGCGAATCCGCAGCGCGCAGGAACAGCCCGGTGTGAAGTGCCTGAATAACGACGAACACCCACGACAGCAGAAGCATTATGAGGTCCGCCTGCCGCAGCGTAATGGCGTAAGCGATCAACACATAGAACAGCGTATGCAGATGGTAGTTGAACGACCCGCCGCCATCGGCGGGTCCGCCCGCCAGCGATAGACGCCGCCCGGTCCAGAACAGGACCGCGAAGGTCAAGGCGACCAGCACGAAAACCGGCAACAGAATACTTTGATAAAGCATGCGATTTCTCCAGTGCAATAAAAGGCGCGGTCAGGCGCGCCGCACTATCAATCGCATTGAAGCTGAATCGTTCGCCAGACAACCTCTGAATTTACGCACCGCCGGGATAATTCGGACTTTCGCGGGTGATCGTCACGTCGTGGACATGGCTTTCGCGCAGGCCCGCGCCGGTGATACGCACGAACTGCGCCTTGGCGTGGAAATCCGCAATGTCTTTCGCGCCGACATAGCCCATCGCAGCGCGCAGGCCGCCGGCGAGCTGATGCAGCACGTTGGCGACCGGTCCCTTGTAAGGCACCTGTCCCTCGATGCCTTCGGGTACGAGCTTGAGCGTATCCTTGATGTCCTGCTGGAAATAACGGTCAGCCGAGCCGCGCGACATCGCGCCGACGGAGCCCATGCCGCGATACGCCTTGTACGAGCGGCCTTGCCAGAGAAACACTTCGCCCGGTGTCTCGTCGGTGCCCGCGAGCAGCGAGCCCACCATGGCGATGTCGGCACCGGCGGCGAGCGCTTTCGCAAGATCGCCGGAATATTTGATGCCGCCGTCGGCTATCACCGGGATATTTGCCTTCTTCGCGGCCTCGACCGAATCCATGATCGCGGTGAGTTGCGGCACGCCGACGCCCGCGACGATGCGGGTGGTGCAGATCGAACCAGGACCGATGCCGACCTTGATCGCGTCCGCACCGGAATCGATCAGCGCCTTGGTACCCTCACTGGTGGCAACATTGCCTGCGACAATTTGAACGGCGTTGGACAATTTCTTGATGCGGGTCACCGCTTCCAGCACGCGCATCGAATGACCATGCGCGGTGTCGACCACGATCACATCGACGCCCGCATCGATCAGCCGCTCGGTGCGCTCGAAACCGCCATCGCCCACCGTGGTCGCGGCGGCGACGCGCAGACGTCCCTGCGCATCCTTGGACGCCAGCGGATAAGCCACCGCCTTTTCCATGTCCTTAACGGTAATGAGGCCGACGCAGCGATATTGATCGTCCACCACCAAAAGCTTTTCAATGCGGTTCTGATGCAGCATCTTCTTGGCTTCGGTCTGGCTGACGCCCTCCCTGACCGTGATGAGGTTTTCGTGCGTCATCAGCTCGGAAACTTTTTGGTCGGGATCGGTTGCGAACCGCACGTCACGGTTGGTCAGGATACCGACCAGTTTGCCGGGCACGCCCTTCGACGCTCCCGTCACCACCGGGATGCCGGAAAAACCGTGGTCCTTCATCAGCGCCAGCGCGTCGGCGAGCCGGGCATCGGGTCCGATGGTCAGCGGATTGACCACCATGCCGGATTCATACTTTTTCACCTGCCGCACCTGTGCGGCCTGACC
>DASWQB010000203.1:0-4584 GCA_036398335.1 Afipia sp.
TCCTTGAAAGTGCCCTTGACGCGGCCATACAGCGTGAACAGGTCTTCGCCGCCGGGCATCAGATGAAAATAACCGATAAAGCCGGTGATCGAGGCGATCAGCGCGCCGAAGATCAGACCGCGCCGCAACGCGTCGAGGCGCGGTTGCGTATCATCCGATAGCGCTATGGCGAAGAAGATCGCGGTGATTGTCATGTACCATGACGTGATGATCCAGTTCACGATCTTGGACTGATCCATCAGATACGCAGCGCAGATGGTGTAGCCGATGTTCATCGCCACCAGCAGGAACAGCAGTGGCAGGAACACCGGCCGCATCCGCAGGCCCGTCGCATAGAAGAAAATGATGGCTATGAGTGTCGCGATCTCATACGGGCTCGGCTCGATCATCACGATGGCGCCGCCGCAGCCCGCCGCCCATAGCAGAGCGCGCTGCAGCCGGGCGATGCCGGGGGGAGCGGTGCTCGCAGGATAGGGGCGGTCAGCGGTGAGGGTGATGGCCATGGTTACCTTTGAAGATATGGCCGCCTTCGGAAAATCTTTTCATGGGCATGACCTTCTCCGAAAACCGATGCCTGCTTTTCGGGGCATGCTTTCAGTAGGCGTTCTCGCCCTTGATAAGAGCCAGTGGTGTTTTCAGCAGGATGTAAAGATCGAACAGCACCGACCAGTTCTCGATGTAATACAGGTCGAATTCGACGCGTTTCTGGATCTTCTCTTCATTGTCGATCTCGCCGCGCCAGCCGTTGATCTGGGCCCAGCCGGTGATGCCTGGCTTGACGCGGTGGCGGGCGAAATAGCCATCGACAGCCTCGTCGAAAAGCCGGCTTTGCAGCTTGCCCAGCACCGCGTGCGGGCGTGGGCCGACGATCGACAGATTGTTTTTGAACACCACATTGAAAAGCTGCGGCAGCTCATCGAGACTCGTCTTGCGGATGAAGCGGCCGACGCGGGTCACGCGCTTGTCGTTCCGTGTCACGACCTTGGAGGCCAAAGGATCGGCCTGATCGTGATAGAGCGAGCGGAACTTGAACACGTCGATACGCTCATTGTTGAAGCCGAAACGCTTCTGGCGAAACAACATCGGCCCTGGACTATCGAGCTTGATGGCAAGTGCGACCAGCGCCATCACCGGCAATAGCAGGATCAGCATCAGGCCGCCGACGATATGATCGAACAGCCATTTCATCACCATGTCCCAGTCGGTGATGGGCTGCTCGAACACGTCCAGTGTCGGCACCGCTCCGATATACGAATAGGAGCGCGGGCGAAAGCGCAGCTTGTTGGTGTGCGCGGACAGGCGAATATCGACCGGCAGCACCCACAGTTTTTTCAGCATCGCCAGGATGCGGGTCTCGGCCGAGATCGGCAGTGCGAACAGCACGAGGTCGATGCGCGTGCGGCGTGCGAATTCGATGATGTCGTCGATCTTGCCGAGCTTCGGTTTGCCCGCGCAGGTCTCAAACGAGCGGGAATCATTGCGGTCGTCGAACACACCGAGAATTTTCAGGTCGGAATCGTCCTGCCGGTCGAGTGCCTTGATTAAATGCTCGCCGTTTTCATCGGAACCGACGATAATGGTGCGCCGGTCGAGGCGGCCCTGACGCGCCCAGCGGCGCACCAGCGAGCGCACAATGAGTCGTTCAGCGACCAGCACTGCGACGCCGCAAATGAAATAGGTCGACAGCCATGCGCGCGAAACGGCGCCCCCGAGCTTGGCGAAAAAGGAGATGCCGATGAACAGCAGGAACACGAACGCCCAGGACGAAACGATGTGCGTCATTTGCCGGAGCTGGCCGCGATACACATCAACGTCGTAAAGCTCGGCGGCTTGAAAGCAGACCACGGAGGCGGCCGCCATCGCGGCGATGGCGGTGACGTAGTCCCATGAAAAGCCGTCGATCGGCACCACATAAGCCAGATACAGCCCGATCCCGACGATGCTCAGGCACAGAAAATCCGCGAGCCGCACCGCGCCGTTGATGACGATCGGGGAATAGGCCGCGCTGACTTTTTCGTTCGCAACTTTGAGTGCGGCCGGCGTAAGCCGTCGCCTTCGCTCGATGCGTGGCGCATCGGCCGCATCCAATGCAGCGGCGCTCGCGGCGGCCGAATTCATCATGGTGCGGACGTCGATCGGTTCCAAATCAGTCTTCCAAAAGCATCAGACTCACACGCGAAACATCGAACTGCGATTGCGCTTATGCATATGGCGGCGCGCATCTACAGGCGGAATGGTTCATCATCCCGTCTATCCAATAAATCGGAACAATTCGTTATCGTTGGTAAAGAGAGGTTAACCAGTGGCAAATGCGTCGCGGTAACCTTGTAGAACTCCTTCGACCATCGCCTTTTGCGAGAAATGCATCAGGACACGCTCGCGCACGTCTCTGGCGTTCGCGCGTGCGGTATCGAGATCGGCCAATGCGGTCTCGATCGCGTCCGCCATCGCGCCGACGCTGCCCGACGCGAACAGGCCTGCGGTGCTGGGCCCGAATATCTCCGGAATGCCGCCGACCCTTGCGGCGAGCATCGGGATGCCAGCCGCTCCGGCCTCGATCACGACATAAGGCATTGAATCGCCGCGTGACGGAACCACCAGCAATTTGCCCTTGGAGAAACCGTAGCGCGCTTTGACATGACCGATGAAGCGGACGGCGTCGCCGAGATTGAAGCGCTGGACGAGTGCTTTGAGTTTCTGGGTTTCCTCGCCGTCGCCGGCCAGCGTCAGCGTTACGGCGTGACCGTCGGCGCGAAGCCGCGCCACGGTCTCGATCAAAAGGTCCGCGCCCTTGATGTGACGAAACTCGCCGACATACACCAGATCTGTTGCTTCCTCGGCCAGCGGCACGGGATCGAATTCAAATGCGGTCACCCCATTAAATACGCAGCGCACGAGCCCTTTGGGAACGCCGACCACGCGCTGATAGGTATCGCGCGCGAAAGCGCTTTCGAACAGGAACAGTTCGGTGCGATTCATCAAGGCGCGCTCAAGGCGCGTGTAGAACTGGCCTTTCAGCGAAGACGGCGAATAATGCAGCGAGCCGCCATGCGGAGTGTAGACGCGGATAGCTTTTTTCGATTTCGGCGCAAGGCGGATGAATGCGCCCGCCTTGGCGCCATGTCCGTGAAGCACGTCCAGTTTCAACCTGCGCGCCAGGTTCAGAACATGCAGGGCGGTGACGGGGTCCTGCGGATGGGGTTCGCGGCGGACAGCAATGCGGTGAACGCCAAGCTTCAGGCGCGGTGCGATCTATTTTAGCGCGGCATCGGCGCGCTCGCCGCCGGTGAGGGCGTCGGCGAGAATGCCGACCTCATGGCCGCGCTCGGCCTGCCCATTGGCAAGATCGAGGATGTGACGAATGATGCCGCCGACCGGCGCGCGCACGGCATGCAGGATACGCAGAGGACGGTCGGTGGGATCGGGCATGACAGAACCAGCTGGCCGGCGACGGGCGTCGCGGTGGCACAATCCTGTCATGGATCGACGAAAATCTGATTAAGACGCGACACAATTAACAAAACACAACGGGGCCAATTAACCGGGCGGCAACCATAATCGACTGTAATGGCCCGGTTGGTGAAGTTGCGGCGTTGGGAGAGTGCGATGCGTTTGGCGGTGTGGCGTGACCGGCTTGGTCATGCGGGCAGTCGGCTTGGCCTGGCGGGCAGGTCGTTCGCCGAATTCATGATGGCGCCCACGGCGTCCCCGCCGTCGACCGCCACCAATCAGCAAATTGGCGACATCGATCTGCGCGCGATCTGGCGCGCGCTGGTGCGCCAGCGCAAATGGGTGATCGTTCCGACCGCCGCGGCGTTTGTTCTCGCCATGATCGGCGTCAACGTCGTCACGCCGAAATTCAAGTCCGAAGCCCGCATTCTGATTGACGGGCGCGAAAACGTGTTCCTGCGGCCCACCGGCGAGCGCGGCGAGGAGCGCACCTCGCTCGATGCCGAAGCCGTCACCAGCCAGGTGCAGCTTCTGCTGTCGCGCGACCTGGCGCTCGAGGTCATCAGGAAAAACCATCTCGATCAGCTGCCGGAATTCGATCCGGTGCTGCGCGGCGTCTCGCCGTTGCGGACGCTGCTCGTTTTGTTCGGTTTCGCGCGCGATCCTTTCTCGATGGCTCCGGAGGAAAGGGTGCTCGATGCTTATTACGAGCGGCTGACCGCCTATGCGGTCGACAAATCGCGCGTCATGGTGATCGAATTCCTGTCGCGCGATCCTGAGCTCGCCGCGCGCGTGGCCAACTCCATCGCCGACGAATATCTCGTGTTCCAGCAGGCGGCCCGGCAAAATCAAGCCAAGGCAGCCGGCCAGTGGCTGTCAGGCGAGAT
Organism: Afipia sp.; assembly: GCA_036398335.1. GTDB lineage: Bacteria > Pseudomonadota > Alphaproteobacteria > Rhizobiales > Xanthobacteraceae > Afipia. The sequence continues at coordinate 4,338 of DASWQB010000203.1, forward strand.
CGACGGCCTGCGCAAGAAGGTCGCCGAGGCCGAGGATCGCGTCGAAGCGTTTCGTTCGAAATCCAATTTGTTCATCGGCACCAACAGCACCTCTCTGTCGAACCAGCAGCTTGGCGAACTCAACACTCAACTCAACAATGCGCGTGCGCTGAAGTCCGACGCCGAGTCGCGGGCGCGCTCGATCCGCGAGATGTTGCAGACCGGAAAGCCGATCGAGGCCGCCGAAGTGCTGAACTCCGAACTGGTG
>DASWQB010000204.1:0-3457 GCA_036398335.1 Afipia sp.
CTCTTGCGGCAAATGTCAGCGCCATGCGGTGTTTCAGCACGGGCTCGGCAAGGTCGAGCACGTCGTCGATCGATGGCGCGAGGCGCCCGTCGAGCAGCGCGCGGGCGCGCACCGCCAGCATCAGGGCCTGGCTGGCGCGCGGACCCGGACCCCACGCGATGGATTTTGTGATGTCGCCGCCATCTTCACCGGGACGCGCCGAGCGCACCAGAGTGAGGATCGCTTCCACCACCGAATCGCCGACCGGCAGACGCCGCACCAGCCGCTGCGCGGTGAGCAGCGTCTCGGCGTTCATCGCCGCTTTCGGCACGGCCTGTTCGGCGCCGGTGGTGTCGAACAGGATTTTGCGCTCGGCGTCGCGGTCGGGATATTCGACGTCGATTTCCATCAGGAAGCGGTCGAGCTGGGCTTCGGGCAGGGGATAGGTGCCTTCCTGCTCCAGCGGGTTTTGCGTCGCGAGCACATGGAAGGGTTTGGGCAGATCGTGCCGCGCGCCGGCCACCGTGATGTGCTGCTCCTGCATCGCCTGCAACAGCGCCGATTGCGTGCGCGGCGAGGCGCGGTTGATCTCGTCCGCCATCAGGAGCTGTGCGAACACAGGTCCCGCGATGAAGCGGAACGAGCGCTTGCCGGTGGTGCTTTCATCCAGCACCTCGGCGCCCAGAATATCGGACGGCATCAAATCGGGCGTGAACTGCACGCGCTTGGCATCCATGTCGAGCGTGATGCCGAGCGTCTCAACCAGCTTGGTTTTGGCGAGGCCCGGCACGCCGATCAGAAGCGCATGGCCGCCGGACAGGATGGTGACCAGGGCGTTGTCGACGACGCGCTCCTGGCCGAAAATGATGGTGGAGATCGCCTGCCGCGCGGCGCGAATGTTTCCGGCGAGCTGCTCGGCGGAACGAACGATTACGTCCTCGAGCTTCTCGACACTGTCTGCGGTCATCGTCGTCTCCTTCAACTCATTGAACTCGCGGCTCATCCGCCCATGCTATCTTCTGGCGCGGGCGATGTATGCGGTGAAATCGGCTGTCCCCACCTTACCGGGCCCCACGCCGCAGCTTCATCAACTTGTAGCGAGGGCGGATCGTCACAAGATGTGTGGAAATTCTTGCTTAAATCGTGCCAAACAGGATGCAAAGTCAGGGCAAACCATGGCGAAGCAAGGGCAGGACACACCGGCGCCGGACGCCGCGACGCGGCTGGAGGGGCTGGCGCGCGCGGCGGGCGAAGCGGGCGCGAGGGGCTTGCCCCCGGTGCATCTGTGGAACCCACCTTATTGCGGCGACCTCGATATCCGAATCGCGGCGGACGGCACGTGGTTTTATCTGAACACGCCAATCGGACGTCCGGCACTGGTGCGGCTGTTCTCGACGGTCCTCAAGCGTGAGGGCGATCGCTATTTTCTTGTCACGCCGGTTGAGAAGGTCGGTATTCGCGTTGATGACGCACCGTTCCTCGCCGTGGACATGCGTCACGACGGCGAGGGCGGTGCGCGCGTTCTGTCATTCCGCACGAATGTCGATGATTGGGTCAAATGCGATTCGAACTGCCCGATGCGGTTTGAGGCGGCGGCGGCCGGCGGCCTCGCACCTTATCTGCATGTGCGTTCGAATCTGTGGGCAAAGGTCACGCGCGCGCTGTATTATGATCTGGTGGCGCTGGGTGAGGAGCGTATCGTCGACGGGCAGGCGTTGTTCGGCGTCGTCTCCAGCGGCGCATTCTTCGCGATGGCGGATGCGGAGCAGGCGAGACTCTAGAAATATCTGTAAAGGTATCTGTCCGTCGGCGGCGGCGGGATGAATTGATCGGGATCGGGACTTGACTGAAAGCATTTTGAAGACCGGCGGCACGCGGGATTTTTCCAACGAATCCGCGCAATCTCCGAAGCTGCTTGGCCCGGACGAGTTTTTTTCGCGCGCGCGGGCGCGGCTGAATTTCGATGTGCCGGCCGGTCTCGCCGATCCTTCGATCCTCGCGCCGAGCGGCGATTTCGGCACCGATCAGATGTTGCAGATCATCGCCAGGGAAAAGCCGATCCGTCAGGCCGCGGTGCTGATCGCGGTGGTGGAGCGCGAACTGCCGACCGTGCTTTTGACGACGCGTGCCGCGCATCTCACCGATCATCCGGGGCAGGTGTCGTTTCCGGGCGGCAAGATCGAATCGGCTGACGCTTCGCCGCTTGAGGCGGCCTTGCGCGAGGCGGATGAGGAGATCGGTCTCAAGCGCGGTTTCATCGAGCCGCTCGGTTATCTCGACGTTTACGCCACCGGCTTCGGCTTTCGCGTTTTGCCGACGCTGGCGAAGGTGCGTCCGGGTTTCGATCTGGCGATCGACCCCAGCGAAGTGGAAGATGCATTCGAGGTGCCCTTGGCTTTCCTGATGGACCCCCTCAATCACAAAAAGGGCTCCAAGGAGTTTCGCGGCATCAAGCGCTATTTCTACGAGATGCCTTATGAACAGCGCTACATCTGGGGTGCGACGGCGGGGATGCTGCGCGTGCTTTATGAGCGGATTTACGCATCATGATCCGGCCAATCCTGACAGAGATCGGGATTTTTTTTATTCCATTCGCGCTCTACGCGCTCTTCGTCATCCTGAGCCGCTCCAACGTCCTGCATGCGTCTTCATGGCCGCTTCATATCCTCGGCAGGCTTGCCGTCGCGGCGCTGCTGCTGGTGATCCTTAGCCTCGTTCTGCTGGCCAATTTTTCCGGCGCGCCGCCCGATTCGGTTTACACGCCCGCTCATATCGAAAACGGCAGGCTCGTGCCGGGAAGCGAGAGATGAGCAACACCTCGCCACACGCGAGCATCAAGGCGCCGTGGCTGACATCCGGTCCCGCGGCGCGCGTGCTCGCGCTGTTGAACGCCGATGGCGAGGAAGCGCGTGTCGTCGGCGGCGCGGTGCGCAACGCCCTGTTTGAGCTTCCGGTCGGCGAAATCGACATCGCGACCACGGCGCATCCCGATGAGGTGGTGCGCCGTGCGCGGGCCGCGCATATCAAATGCGTGCCGACGGGAATCGAGCATGGCACCGTGACGCTGTTGATCGACGGCAAACCGTTCGAGGTGACAACGCTGCGCGAGGACATCGAGACCTTCGGCCGCAAAGCCAAGGTCGCGTTCGGCCGCGACTGGGTACGCGATGCGCAGCGGCGCGACTTCACCATCAACGGCTTGTCGCTGTCCGCTGACGGCATCGTTCACGATCATGTCGGCGGCCTCACAGACATCGCCGCGCGGCGGGTGCGTTTCATCGGCGAGCCGTCCCGCCGCATCGCTGAGGATTATCTGCGCAGCCTGCGTTTCTTCCGTATCCATGCCGCCTATGGCGCGGGCGAGCCGGACCGTGACGCGCTGCTCGCCTGCATCGAGGCGCGCGACGGCTTGCGCTCGCTCTCCGCCGAGCGGCTGCGGATGGAAATGCTCAAGCTCATGGTGGCACGCGGCGCGGCC
>DASWQB010000205.1:0-3183 GCA_036398335.1 Afipia sp.
GACGCAGCTCATCGCGCGGCGGGTTCGCGAGGATGGGGTGTATTCCGAGATTGTGCCGTTCCAGAAGGCCGAGGCGGCTTTCCAGGAGATGAAGCCGAGGGCCGTGATCCTCTCCGGCGGGCCGGCCTCGGTGCTGGACAATGATGCGCCGTCGGTACCGCTCTCGATCCTGACCGCGGGCGTCCCGGTGCTCGGCATTTGCTATGGCGAGCAGACCATGGCGCAGCAGCTCGGCGGCACTGTTGAAGGTGGCCACCATCGCGAGTTCGGACGCGCCTCCATCGAAGTCACGGATGATTGCGCGCTGTTCGATGGCGTCTGGCGGAGGCTTCGACCGTCGTCGATCTGTTCCGGCATCACTACAATATCCCGCTCGTGCATGTGGATGCATCGAAGCAATTCCTCTCGGAATTGGAAGGCGTCACCGATCCGGAAGCCAAACGCAAGATTATCGGCAAGCTGTTCATCGACGTGTTCGACGCTGAGGCGAAGAAGATCGGTGGCGCGGATTTCCTCGCGCAGGGCACGCTCTATCCCGACGTGATCGAAAGCGTGTCGTTTACCGGCGGGCCGTCGGTCACGATCAAGTCGCACCACAATGTCGGTGGACTGCCCGCGTGGATGAACATGAAGCTGGTCGAGCCGCTGCGCGAACTCTTCAAGGACGAGGTGCGCGCGCTTGGCCGCGAGCTTGGGCTGCCGGACGTATTCGTCGGCCGGCATCCGTTTCCGGGACCTGGTCTGGCGATCCGCTGCCCCGGCGAGATCACGGCGGAGAAGCTCGATATCCTGCGGCAGGCGGATGCGGTCTATATCGAGGAAATCCGCCGCGCGGGTTTGTACGACACCATCTGGCAGGCCTTCGCGGTTCTGCTGCCGGTGAAGACGGTCGGCGTGATGGGCGACGGACGCACCTACGAATATGTCGTCGGCCTGCGCGCGGTGACATCGACCGACGGCATGACCGCGGATTTCTATCCCTTCGACATGAAATTTTTAGGCATGACGGCGACGCGCATCATCAACGAGGTCAAGGGCGTCAACCGTGTGGTCTATGATGTGACATCGAAGCCGCCCGGCACCATTGAGTGGGAATGATTTGACGTCCCGCGCTGTCAATCGCCGTCTTTTGATATAATCCAATAAGATACTGAAATATCAAGTATAATCTATCGAAATGGATCGCGCTCTATCGCGGGCCAGCGGATTGCCTCGGCGGCACGGGCGACGGTATCGATTTTTGGCTTCTCGATCTTCCGGCCGATACCGTCAGGCAATTTTGCCCAGTGAAATCGTAGAAAGCAACATAAGCCATTGAAAATAAACAAGAGAAATATGAACTTGACGGTATTGGATTTGACGGTAAAAATCCCTCGCAAATGAACATACGTTTATCTTCGAGGGCCTTGGCATGCTCACGGATTTCGCGCTTAAGCAATTGAAGCCTAAAGAGAAAATATACAAGGTCACAGACCGTGACGGTATGTACGTCGCGGTTGCCCCTACGGGCCAGCTCACATTCCGCCTTGACTACCGTCTCAATGGTCGGCGTGAGACGCTCACCATCGGGTCCTACGGCCCGGACGGACTGTCGCTGTCCAGGGCTCGGGAACGCTGCATCGAGGCTCGAAAGGTCGTGGCGGAGGGACGTTCCCCGGCTCACGAGAAGCAGCGCGAGAAACGGCGGCTTGCCGGCAGCGAAACATTCGGCGCGCTCGGCAAGCGCTGGCTGAAAGACGCCGGCATGGCGGAGAGTACCCGCGCCATGCGCAAGGCGGTCTTCGATCGCGATATCTACCAAACTTGGAAGAACCGCCGCCTCACCGAGATCACGCCCGATGATCTGCGAGCACTCTGCAACAAGGTGAAAGATCGGGGCGCACCCGCCACCGCGATTCATGTGCGTGACATCGTCAAGCAAATCTACGCTTTCGCGATCCTGCATGGCGAGAAGGTTGCCAATCCCGCAAGCGAAGTTGCTCCGGCCTCCATCGCGACGTTCGTGGCCAAGGACCGCGCCCTGTCGCCAGCCGAAATCCGTATCGCGCTGGCGGAGCTTGAACACGTGCCAACACTTCCGACGATCCGGCTTGGCCTGCGGCTGATCCTCCTGACAATGGTGCGCAAGAGCGAGCTCCTTGACGCAGTCTGGGATGAGGTGGATTTCGAGAATGCCGTGTGGAGCATTCCCAAAGAGCGCATGAAGCGCCGCAAGCCGCACAACGTATATCTGTCACGTCAGTCGTTCGATATCTTGATCGCGCTTAAGACCTGCGCCGGTAACTCACGATACGTCCTGCCATCACGCTATGACGCTGATGCTCCCATGTCGCGTGCCACCTTCAACCGCATCACCACGGCCGTTGCAGAGCGCGCCAAGACGCAAGGTCTTCCCTTGGAGCCATTCACCGTTCATGACTTGCGCCATACCGGTTCAACGCTTCTCAATGAGCTTGGCTTCAATCGCGATTGGATCGAAAAGTGCCTTGCGCATGAGGAGGGACGCGGTTCTCGTGGCGTCTACAACAAAGCCGAGTATGAGGCTCAGCGTCGCCATATGCTGCAAGAATGGGCCGACGCGGTCGATGCTTGGGCGAGGGGAGAGAAGCACACGCCGACGCTGTTTCCGTCATCGGTACCATTGCTCAGTCCAGAGCTTGTGGTTTCACCGGCCGGGTCTTCCGCAACCGGACGTCAGGAGCGGGCGCCAACTTGATCCGCGCGGCGTCAGAGGCAACACGGCGTTGCTCGATCCAGGCCTCGACTTCGGCAAGATCCCATACGACGCACCGCGATGTGAGATAGAAGCGGCGGGGAAATTCGCCGCGTTGTTCCATCTCGTAAATGGTCGTGTCTGCCAGCGGCACGATTTGCCGCAGCTCTGGGCGCCGAATAGCCCGCCCTAAGTATGGGGGCTTCTGTGGAGCCGATGGTCGCGACGACGACTTCTCGTCGTTGCGCGTAAAGTGCGTGCCGTTTGCGTGAAACTCGGCTTTCTTCGAAGACGCTACAGGACTTTGTCGTGACGACCTCCGGACCATGCGATTTCTCCGCGCCAGGTTCTTCCGAAGAATGGACCAGGACATCGTGGCAAATAAATAGAACTGTTGCCGCCGGAGGGGTGCCGGATACTGTGGAGCACAAATGGGACGATCCAGCAGGCAAGTCGGCGGCAGGGCTCCC
>DASWQB010000206.1:0-2963 GCA_036398335.1 Afipia sp.
GACGAGGGCGCGGCGCATGCGGTGACGTATTACGCGGTGGTCGAAGCCTCCGCACAGAAGCTGGCATGGGTATCGCTGAAGCCGGTGACAGGGCGCACGCATCAATTGCGCGCGCACATGGCGCATATCGATCACGCCATCGTCGGCGATCCGAAATACTTCAACAAGGAAAACTGGGAACTGCCCGGCGGCCTGCAAAAGCGGTTGCATCTGCTTGCGCGGCGCATCGTGATCCCGCATCCGCGCGGCGGCTTCATCGACGTCACGGCGCCGCTGCCCCCGCACATGCTGCAATCGTGGAATCTTCTGGGGCTGGAGGCGGACCGTTTCGATCCGATCGAGAACGCGCCGGAGGAGTAAGCCTCTTGCCGGCAGGGCTGGCTGTCGCGATATAATATAATGGTGATGTGAAGTGTCATTGCCGGGCTCGGCCTGGCAATCCATCTTTTCCTTTCAGATGGATGCGTGGGTCAAGCCCGCGCATGACAATCTACTCAAAATGCGGTGCGGCGAGATGCTCTCCAGACAATCATTCGGATTTTTCGTGGCTTTGATCGTTCTGTCGGTTGCCATGATGGATCGCGCGCACGCGCAAATCTTCCAGGCGCCCGGCAGCTTTCAGGGGCCCGGCCAGTCGCCGGTGATACCGTATCCGGGCGCGCCGCCGCGTCCCGCGCCGCCGCCGGTTTACGTGCCGCAGGTGCCGCAGATGAATTCGCCGCCCGCGTTCGAGCTTCAAAATACGCGGCCCAGCCTTGTCGAGAGCGATCCGCCAAGAACGAACCTCAAGCCGCTGTCGCGCCGCAAATCGTTCGGCCAGCGTTATGCCCGCTGCCTCAACGATACGACGGCCCTGGGGCTGACGCCCAACGAGCGCAATTCCTATGCGCGCTCTTGCGCACAGCTTCAGTGACTTTCGCATGAAGGAATTGTTCGACGAGGTCGCCGGCCATTCTCCGCTCGATCCGCGCGAGGCCTCGCGGCAATCCTCGCGCACGGCGCTGCGTAAACGCTTCTATAAAGACGTCGCCGTCAGCGAGACCCCTGAAGGATTCGCCATCACGCTGGACGGCAAACCCATACGTACCCCCGGCAAGAAGTTGCTGGCCGCGCCGACGCGCGAGCTGGCGCAGATCATGGCGGATGAATGGAGCGCGCAGCGCGAGACCATCGATCCGATGGCGATGCCGATGACGCGGCTGGCCAATTCCACCATCGACGGCGTCGCTGAGAACGCTGATGCGGTGCTTGAGGACATCGCCAAATATTTCGGGTCGGACCTGCTGTTCTATCGCGCCAGTTTCCCCGATGCGTTGATCGCGCGGCAGGCCGAGCATTGGGACCCGGTGCTGCGCTGGGCGGCGGACAATCTCGGCGCGCATTTCATTCTGGGCGAGGGCGTGATGCATGTCGCGCAGCCGGACCGGGCCATCGCGGCTGCGCGCGACGCTTTACCCAAATCGTCCAGTCTTAAGGATGCATGGAATCTGGCTGCGATGCATGTGGTGACGGCGCTGACCGGCTCGGCGCTGCTTGCGCTGGCGCTGAAGCATAAAGCGCTCGATGAGGCGCAGGTGTGGGCCGCCGCGCATGTCGATGAGGACTGGAACAGCCAGCAATGGGGCGAGGACGAAGAGGTCGCGTCCCGCCGCGCGGCGCGTTCGCGCGATTTCGAGGCTGCCGCCAAAGTTCTGAAAGCGCTCGCTTGAGGGGATTGGGTTAACAGACCCTTTACGACGCCGGGTTAGCTTCCTGCTCGAACTGGAAGCCTTTTGTTTGCAAGGCTTCCTATTGAAAGCCTTGAGCATGGCCATCGCCGTCAATCCCGTCTATCCGGTCATCGCCGCGCAGGGCGTCGCGGCGGAAATCAGCTTGCAGCCCGGCACCGTGATCGATGCGCAGGTGTTGAAACTGCTGGCGAACGATTTCGTCCGTATCGCGGTGTCAAATCTCGCCATCGAAGTGATGTCCGAAGTGCCGTTGCAGGTCGGGCAGGCGTTGCAGCTGGCGGTGTCGCAGACACCGGACGGCGTGCGACTTCAGATCGTGCCGCAAAGCGGCGGTGATGCGCCACCCGCCGATGTCGAAGCGCCCGCAACCGTCGTCACCACCAATGCAGGCAGCGCGTCGTCAACGAGTGCAGTGGGCGCGCCCACTGACAGCGCGCGCGTCACGCGTCCGCTCACGAACCTTGAGGCCGTGGCGGTCTCGGCCGCCGTGCAAAACGCAGCGGCGCGGCAAGGCAGCCTGTCGCCTTTGTTCGCCAATCTCGGCGTCGCGGCTTCTTCAGAAGCTTTGCCAGCGCCGGTGCGGCAGGCCACACAGCAGCTCTTGTCGGTACGCCCCGCGCTCGATCGCAATCTCAGCGGCGAGGATGTGAAAGCCGCGTTCGAAAAATCCGGCCTGTTCCTCGAACAGTCGCAGAAACTGCAAAGCGCGGCGTCATCGCCCTCGCAAACGCCGCCCGACCTGAAGGCAGCGTTGATCGTGTTCCGCCAGGCGTTGGGTTCGTGGCTGAATGATATTTCCGCATCGAAAGCGTCAGCCGCCGCGCCGCTATCGGCTGCCGCCAATCCCGCGCTGGCTGAAGCCGCCGTCACCGATGATCATGCCCAGTCGCAGGCGGGCACGTTCGTCCAGCAGGGGCAGGCGCGTGTGCAGGCTGATCTGGCCGCGCGGCTAGCTCCGCCGACGGTCCCCGAGATTGAAATGGACGAAATTCTTCTTCCGCAGGCATCGCTGTCGGTGGCCGAAGACATCGACGACACGGGACTGATTTTGCGCGATGTCACGCCATCCGCAAACAATGCGGGACGCGCCGCATTGGCCGGCGATGTCCTCGGCGCAACGGTCGCCAAAATGGCGGCTCAAATGGCGGAAAAAATGCCGGGCTCAGGTTCGCTTGAGGAAGTCCTGCAAATTTTTCCCAAGGGCGTGCGAGACGCGGTGGAAGCATTGCTCGA
>DASWQB010000207.1:0-21138 GCA_036398335.1 Afipia sp.
TGTGCGAGAAGGGTGAAACGCGCCAAGCCATTGGTGTTCTCGCCGCAGACCAGAGCCCCGATGCGTCCGATGCGGGTGTTCGCCACCCGCAGTCCGCTGCCATCGCCATTGGCCCATGTCAGCTTCTCCCAATACGTGGGCACCAGCTTGCGATGGACATTCAGCAAGGAGCCATCGTCGCCGATCAGGACGTTGGTGTCCCAGATGCAGCCGTCGCTGATGGGAGAAGCCTCGTTGATTCCCATCGAGACGAAAACGCCATGGCTTCGCGCCGCGTGCCGGAGCTGGGCGATTTCGGGACCATCGATCAGAACAGAGGAGGCCGCGAGCTTGCAGAAGAATTCATGGGTATCGACGGGCGCCCAGACACCGGACCAGACCGGGAAGGAGGCGATGAATGCTTCCGGAAAGGCGATCAGTTCCGCGCCTTGACCCGCCGCCTCTTTGATCCAGTTGCAAGCCTTGTCGACGGTCGCCTGCGCATCGAAATAAATGGGAGCCGCATGACACGCGGCAGCTTTAAAACGCGGATATTCCTTCATACGATCGTCTCCTCACGCGCCGTCTCAGACGGCATATTGCTGAATTGCTTCTTCGTTCCATTCGACCCCTGTGCCCGGCTCAGCACACGCCTGCACATACCCATCTCGCACATCGAGCGAACGCCGCAGCACTGGCCCGGCAAGATCGAAATATTCGACGAGTTGCGCCGTGGGCGTGACCGCCATCACATGCGCGCTCGCTTCCTGGAAAAAATGATTGCTCACCGGCATTCGTGCCGCATGACACATCGCGGCAACCTGCATCCAGCCGGTCACGCCGCCGACCTTCATCAGATCGGGCATCATCAGATCGGACGCTTTGGCGCGCATGCTTTGCGCGACATCGACCGGGCCCCAGAGATTTTCACCCAGTTGCAACGGCGTAGTCGCCGCCGCCGTGACGGCCGCGTGGCCTTCCATATTGTCGTAACGGCAAGGCTCCTCGATCCAGAACAGACCCTCGTCATCCAGCGCACGGCAGCGGCGAAGCGCCTCCGCGCTGCCGAGGCTCTGGTTGTAATCGATCAGCAGGAACACATCCCCGATGGCGGATTTCACGGCGCGAACGATCGCCAGGTCGTCGGCGAACGATTCATGCCCCAGCTTGATTTTTACCGCCTTGAAACCGGAGGTAACCGCCTGGGTGGACAGTTGGACGAGAGTTTCGCCGTCCTCCATCCCAAAACTTGCATAAGCGGGCAGCGGCCGCGCCGCACCGCCCAGAACCTCGACAAGGGGCTTTCCGAGCCATTTGGCGTGTGCATCCCAAAGCGCGGTGTCGATTGTCGCGAGCACCATATCGAGAAGGCCGCGCGTGCCGAGCAGGATGAAGCGCCGGCGCAGCGCCTCCATCACCGACGCGGGATGCAGAAACTGTCCTTCGAGCAGCGCGCCGACGCTCCTGGTGAGCTCGGTCAGCGCAGGCTGCACAACGGGCGTATAGCAAAAGGCGTAGGCATGCCCGGTGCAATTAGCGCTCGTCTCGATATCCAGAAGCACCAGCGGCGCGGCTTCCATGACGCCGCTCGCGGTTTTCAAAGGCCGCTCGAATGGCGCCTTCACGGCACGGACCCGGATCGATACGATTCTCGGCGCGTCCCGGCCCGCATCAGCGACAGACGCGGCGTGCCTCAAATTGACGTTCATGATGCCCCCGCAGCCAGAACACATATCCAAAACCAGACGCTAGGCTGGTGGCCGTAGCGGAGTAAATTGAAACTGAATCGATAAATAATTGCCCTGAAGGCAATTCAACATTTAGCCGTCAGGATTTGCGCGCAGCCGACGCGTGCCGTCTCAATTGTGCGATCAGGGCTTTTGCCGACGGCGAGGATTCATTCCGGCGAAATGCCACGGCGATCTGCGACAGGATCGCGGGCTTGGCCAGGTCGCGATAGACCACGCCGTCGATCGAAACCGAACCGCGCAAGGTGCCGGGCACGATTGCAATTCCGGATCCCAAGGAAACATGGGTCAGGACCGCCGTCAGCCGACCCGGCTGGGCGCCGAGTTGCGGCTCGAAGCCGCCGCGATGCCCGACCTCCATCGTGCCGGAAATCTGTTCGGGAAGAACGAAGACTTCTTCTGCGAGTTGCGAAGGCTTGATCGTTCTCAGTCTCGCCAAACGATGATCCTGCCGCAACGCCACGACAAACGGATCGCGCAGCAAAGTCATCGCCGCAATGCCGGTCGGATAGGCCATCGGCGGGCGCACAAAGGCGATATCGAGCCGGTTGTCATCCAGCATCGTCGGCAACTTCTCCATCTCGACCTCGTAAAATTTCAGATCGACGTGAGGTTGCTGCGCCCGGTAGAGAGATATCTGGCGTTGCAAAACGCCGGAGAACGATGTCGATGCAATATATCCGATGTTGATGCGGCCGAGATCGCCGCGGCCGGCACGCCGTGCCGTATCCTCGGCGCGTTCGACCTGCTGGAGCACGCGCCGCGCATCTTCGAGAAACGAGGTACCAGCGGGGGTGAGCGCAACCGAGCGTTTGGTTCTCTTGAACAGCCTGACGCCCAGATCGCGTTCGATCTCCTGAATTTGCTTCGTCATCGATGGGGGGCTGATCCCCATCGCTTCCGCCGCGCGCGCGAAATGGAGCAACTCGGCCGCAGCGACAAAATATCTGTACTGACGCAAATCCATTCCGGCCACCGTCACATCGCGCGATCTGCAAACATACCGCGATTGTCGTCCCTCTTCGCTCGCAAAAACCTCCTACAGCCTGCGGTGAATTCACCGCACCAGCAGCGTCACCGCCGCCGGCACCAGCAACGACGTCACCAGCGCATTCAGGCCCATTGCGATACCGGCGAACGCGCCCGCGATCTCGTCCACCTGAAATGCGCGCGCGGTGCCGAGCCCGTGCGAGGCGAGACCCGCCGCGAATCCGCGCGCGCGGAAATCCCTGACGCCCATGGCGTTCATCATCGGCGTCACCACGATGGCGCCGACAATGCCCGTGATAATGGTGGCCACCGCCGTCACCGCCGGATTGCCGCCAAGCGCCTCACTGATGCCCATGGCGACGCCGGAGGTGACGGATTTCGGCGCCAGCGACAATACGATGTCGCGCGGCAGGCCGGCCATTTCAGCAAGCAGCACCGCCGACACGATGGCCGTGACACAGCCGACGACAAGCGCGAACAGCATCGGCAGAATCGATTCCATGACGATCTTGCGGTTTTCGTACAGCGGCACCGCCAGCGCGACGGTGACCGGCCCGAGCAGGAAATGCACGAACTGCGCGCCGCTGAAATAGCTGCTGTAACTCGTGCCGGTGAGTTTGAGAAACACGCCGATGACCCAGATCGCGTGCACCACCGGATTGAGGAACGGATTGCGGCCGCTTGCCTGCGACACGGCGTCGGCAATGGCATAGACAACCAGCGTCACCGTCAGCCACAGCAGCGGGGCCTGCGAGAGATACACCCACAGCGAAAACGGGTTGGCGGCCGTCATGGCTCGCTCCGCCGGCCGGCGACAACACGGCCGATCAGAAGAAACGCGCCCACGGTCGCCGCCAGCGTGATGATCGCCGACAGCGCAAGAATGATGAAAATCGCAAGCCCGTGTTGCGCAAGCAGATCGAGCTGCTGCACCACGCCGACACCGGCGGGCACGAACAATAGCGACATATGCGTCAGCATGCCCTTCGCCGTGCCCTCCACCTCACCGTGCCGCAACGGGCCGCGGGCCAGCACAGGCAATTGGTCGCGCGCCAGCAGCACAATCAGCAGAAGCACGAGACCGACGACAGGTCCCGGCACCGGCAGTCCGAGACCGCGCACGAAAATCTCGCCCGCCAGTTGGCAAAGCAGAATTATACTGAGGCTGGCAATCATTCGAGGCTCCGAAGCGAATGAGCGTTCATATCAGGAACGCGGCAAAACGTCTGCCCATGTTCGTCCGCAGGCTAAAATCAGCTTGATGCGCGCGCTGCTACTTCTTGATTGATTCCCCGACGTTGTTTTGCCCATATGCTGAGGAATGTGAATGCGGCATCACACAGGACAAAGGACTTCATCATGTCGGAACAGCCAAAGGAAAACCTCGATCGCCGTGACTTCATGATTGCATCCATCGCAACGGTCGGCGTATCGGCAACGCTTGCCGCCAATGCCGGCGCGGCCAATGCGCAGAATATCGCCTCCTCCGCATCACAAGGAACGATTTATACCGGGGACGTGATCCAGGGAAAGAAGGTCATCAGCGCGCTCGACGTCGGCGACCTCGAGCCCGGCAAGAAGCATGCGTTCTATTTTCAGGGCGTGCAAATGCCGACAGGGCAGCACTGGTATGTGTCTGTGCTGGTCGCCAAGGGCGCGAAGCCGGGCAAACGCGTCGCGCTCATCAGCGGCGTGCACGGCGACGAGATGAGCCCGGTGCACATGATTCAATCCGTCATGAACCAGATCGACCCGGCGCAGATGTCGGGGACAGTGCTCGCGGTGTTCGATGTCTCGCGTCCGGCTATGGAAGGCATGGCGCGCCGATGGCCGAATTCGGGAAGAGGCATCGGTCTTGTCGATATGAACCGCGTGTTTCCGGGCAACGAGAACGGTCCCGACGCGCCGACGCGGCACGCGGCGCTTTTGTTCAACAGGCTTCTGAAGCCGAACGCCGATTACGCCATCGATTACCACACCTCGACGACGGGCATGGACATCACGTCGCTCCACGTTGCCCGTATGGAGCTGCCCGCCGTGCGGGCGATGGCCGAACTGTTTCCGATCCGCCACATCTTCGACAACCCCGCTTATCAGGGCCTGCTGGCGAACGCCTTCATCGATGCGGGCATTCCGGCCTTCACGCCCGAGATCGGCGTGCCGCGCAAACTCGACCTCGACATGATTTCGCTGTTCGTGGAGGGCACGATGAACGTGCTCAAGCTCCACGGAATCCTCGCCGGCCCGATGGGCCGCACCGGCAAGGATTCAGGCGTCTTCACCGGCAACAGCATGGGCGCCGTGTTTGCATCTCAGGGCGGGTTCGTCGAACTTCTGGTCAAGCTGACCGACAAGGTCGCTGCCGGCCAGAAAGTTGCCATCCAGCGCAATACGTTCGGCGAAATCGTCGCGGACTACACCGCGCCGGTGGCCGGCGAGGTGGCGGCGCTGCGCACCGACGCGACGTCAGAACCCGGAAATCTGCTGGTGGTCATTCTCTACGCCGCCGCAGCTGCGGCGGGCAATGAGGTTAATCCCGAGTAAGTCGTCTCGCAAACAGCTTTTCTGAATCAAACTCGTCGCTTTTTTTTAGGGCGTGATCTTATCCGAAAACCGGCAACCACTTTTCGGGATCATGCCCTATTGCGCGGAGCCCTGATAAAGACCGGCGAGGTTCTTCCAAACCTCGTCCTTGAACTGCGTGGCCGCGGGGCTCGGCAGAATCTGTGGCGGCTGCGTGCGCGCTGTGCAGTCCTCGGTCAAACGAAACATCCAGACCTCGCCGTCGGTGTAGTAGCGGTCGCCCTCGCCGTTACGGCCCAGCAGCGTCGGTCCAAGCCCCGTGACCTGATAGCGTGCCTCGATCATGCCCGCGTTCTGTAAATCCGTTTCGATGACCTGACGCTCCGCATCGACATCGGGCGCGATGTGATGGGTGATCGCGCCGGTATAATGGCTGAAACCGACGCCGCGATCGAAGGTCGCCGAACCCAGCCAGACCGGCCGCTTCTCCTCGCCGTCTTTCAGCACCATCCATAGCCGCACATGATGGCGCTGGTCGGCGCTGTGCCCCACCGGCTTTTCGAACGCGAGTTCCTCGCGCTTGCCGGCATAGAACAGCGGACTGACCGGCGCGGTCGGATAAGGCTCGCGCATGATGACGCTGTCGGAGATCTTCAGGCTCGATCGCAGCGTGATCGGATCGGCGGGGTACCACCCGGCTTTATGCATCGCGCAAAGCAGGTCCGTCTCGCTTGCGACGAAACCGACATTGATCGGGTCGCCGGGAATGCCCTGCGCGGTGGTGGTGACCATCGGCAGGCCGTCGAGTTTTTTCTGATGTTCGTAATGCCGCCAGAGAAACGGCAAAAGGAAATAGGCCAGTGCCCCGTAAAGCAGCAGGATCGGCACGAGCAGAATGAGCCCCCGCCTTGTGTAGGACGAGTGTCGTGGCGGATTCACTGGCGATGGCGTTGAGATTTCAGGCCTCGTTCAAACTGACGATGCGCATTTGCATAGCAAACGGCCGAGCGCTTGCGTGGTGGTTCGCAAGTCCGCATCCCCTCGCCGCCAGTCCGTTTGCGGACTTGCGAACCAAAACCACGCCGGAGACTCATAATTCCAGTGTCCTTTCGAATCCGCAGTTCGCCAAAAGCTCGCCGCAGAAAGAGGCGAACTGCGGATTCGGGACACTGGCACCCGGCCGTTGTTTCCCGTGATGGGAAGGATCAGGCGCCTTTCAGGCGCTTGTTGCATTCGCTGTAATAGCCGCCGCCCTTCTCGATCCACTTCAAGCCGCCGTTGCCGCCGGACGCCTTGTTGGCATTGTACTGATCGACGCAGGTGTGCATGCGGCCCTTGCCGGCCGTCTCGCTGGCGTATTTCGGCGCGATGGCGGAGGGAAATACCGCCGATCCCGAAGCCGCCGGAGCGGCAGCGGTTTTAGGTGCGGCGGCGGGTTTGGCTGCCGGAGCGGGGGCTGGAGCCGCAGGCGCGGCGGCCGGAGTGGCAGCAGCTTCCTCGCCGCACTGAGCCTTGCGGAAATCATTCCACTTCTGGGTGCCGAGGCTGCCATCCGCCTTGGCAGATTTGTATTTGGCACTGCATTCGCTCATCGACAGGGCATTCGCAGGCAACGACGCCCCGAATGTCAGCAGTCCCGCCATCGCCGCAACGAAGGCCAGTTTCGAATTGATGCTCATCGCAATCCTCCTGAAATCAAGAAGCCGTGATTCTAGCCATGCGCGACCATGTTTCAACGCGCCCGTGAGGCCGGAAGGAAAAAATATTGCTTCGACGAAGCCGAGAAAAAGCCGGATCATTCACCGGGAGTTCAGAATGAAACCGCGAGGCTTCACGCCCCTGCCAAGAGAGGTACTGCCATGATCAAGATTTCATCTCGCGCCGCCGCCACCGTGTTTGCATCCCTGCTGCTTGCCGGCTCGGCCTTCGCGCAAACCCCTGCGCCTGCAACGCCCGCCACGTCCGCACCCGCCGCGAAGGCCACCGGCGCGAAGCCGCACAGCGCCGCCTCGCTCGAATGCTCGAAGGAAGCCGACGCCAAGGGCCTGCATGGCAAGGACCGCAAGAAATTCCGCTCCCAGTGCAAGGCCGACGCGAAGAAAAGCTGATCTCATCCAATCGACTGAAAAGCCGGTCTTTCAAAAGACCGGCTTTTTTTTGCGCCATGAACGGGATGCGAAGATCAGCGCGTCCTGATCAGGGCGCGAAGGCCCCATAACGCGATCGCCCCCATCAGCAGCGAGATCAGCGCGTTGTAGCCGGCGAGCGAAAGCCCGAGGAATTTCCACTGCACGTCGTCGCAGCGGATGACTTTCACGGTCTTGAGGCTTTCGAGAAGATTGCCGGTGCCAAGATCGGTGAGCGGCCCGGTGCAATCGCTCGGCCCCTTCCACCAGCCCCATTCGACGCCCGCGTGATAAGTGCCGAGCCCGGCATTGGCGAGCACGGCAAGCGCCAGAACGGCGAAGCCAAACATCAACAGCGCAGGCGGCGCGCGGCGCGCGGCGGCGATGGCGAGCAGCAGCGCCAGCGGGATCGCAAGATAATAGGCATAGCGCTGTTCAAGGCAGAGCGGACAGGGGCGGATGTCCAGAACAAGCTGGAAAAACCACGCGCCCGCGATCGTCGCCGCCGCGATCATGGCAACCGCCACGGCGGCTGTGAACGCAGGATCGCCGCGCGCGCCGCGATTCAGAACGATGGGTGCAACGTTTGACGACAAGGGCCTCTCTCCGTTTGAGGCGTCCTAACGCGGGCCGCCCAAACTGTCGAGACAACACCCTTCACAGCCGGTTGACCGGCGGCGGACGGCGGCTATAGTCCGCCCGCTTTGTCCGGGGCCGAAAGGCTGCGGCGTGGGCCCCTGTGGCGGAACTGGTAGACGCGCTCGACTCAAAATCGAGTTCCGCAAGGAGTGCTGGTTCGATTCCGGCCAGGGGCACCATTCCTGACATCCAGCCTGATCCGGAATCGGGTCTCCTTAACGAAAAACGCATTCCGGCGCGCGCGGATAATGGACATGTGGGACTTTAGAGAAGCGTTCCTGGAATGGATTCTGCGCTGGCCACGGCCGGCCTCGAAAAAACCTGCGATCCACGACCCCGCCTCTTTGCAAGCACCAATGCCTTCCGCCGCGCAGCGGGCGGAGAATTTTCCGCAGAACGATAACGAAACTCGCCGCGGCGCGAGCGAGTAGATCTCACCGGCGCGAGAGGCGAGCGCGCTTGCGCGGACACCGCTTTATTGGCGGCACCAATTTACTGGCACACCTTTTTACTGGCACACCGCGCGGGTCACGAAATTGCGCGTGATGCATTCGCCCGGCGCGCCGGTCCGGCCGGAAATATAGACCTTGGCATTGCAGGTCTCGGCGGTCTCGATGTCCAGGCTCGCGCCGCTCCTGTAGCCCTTCGTCTTGCAAAGCTGTTCGGCTGCCGCCCTGCAATCGGGCGCGCCATTGCCGGCCATCGGACATGCCACGCGTCCCTTCGTCATCGTCTGCGATGTGGTGGAGATCAACGCGTCGGTCGCGCCCTTGGCCGCGCCACTCACGGCTCCCTGGGCGCCGCTGCCGATGGCGTCGATGGTCTGCTGCGAGCCTTTCCATGTTGAGGACAATCCCGACGCGGAATTCTGGAGCAGCTTGCCGAATTCCTCGATGAGGCCCGGATTCGCGGGCGCCGGCGGCGGCGCGGCGGCCTGCGGAACGGGATTTTGCGGCATGGGCGCGGGCTGGACCGGAGCCTGCTGCACCGGCGGCAAGGCCGGTCCCGGCACCTGAGGCGGCTGCTGCGGAGGCGGCGACTGCGCCAACGCACCGGCCGCCAGCAACATCGAGGATGCCAGCGGCACAACAACCCGCAATTATCTGCACACGCCTGTCACGTGGAGCATAAAGCGAGCGTACTCACCTATTGCGGCAGAACAAGAGCCTATCGTCCTAGATCACATGAAAGGCGATGACGAAACCGCCGATCAGCACCGCCAGACCGATCAACACGAACAAAGTGAGGTGCTTCTCGATGTAATGGCGGATGGTTTCGCCGTAACGATTGAGCAGAATGGCGACGACGAAAAACCGGCCGCCCCGCGCGATGATCGAAAACAGAACGAACAGCCAGATGTTGTAGTTGGCGAAGCCCGAAGTGATTGTGACAATTTTATAAGGGATCGGCGTGAGGCCCTTGAGCAGGATGATCCACGCGCCGTATTGGGCGTAGGACGAGCGGAAGGCCTCGACCTTGTCGCCATAGCCGTAAAGCTGGATCACCAATTGCCCGACCGAATCGTAGAGCAGCGAACCGATGGCGTAGCCGAGCAGGCCTCCCGCGACCGAGGTGACGGTGCAGACCAGCGCATACAGCCACGCACGCTGCGGCCGCGCCAGCGACATCGGAATCAGCATCACATCGGGGGGCACCGGAAAAAACGAGCTTTCGGCGAACGACACCGCCCCGAGCAGCCAGATGGCGTAGGGCTTCTCGGCGGCGGCGATGCACCAGTCGTAGATCTTTCTCAGCATGGCGCGATGAAACATTCCTGGTGGAGTTTGTCCATCGGAGCCGGGAATTTTAACGCAGGCGCAGAGCCCCGAAGGACAGTCAGCGCGGCTTGGCGGCGGTGCGCTGTGCGGCAATCGGCCGCCGGGAGACGCGGCCGACCGCGGCGACCTTCGCCACCGCGA
Organism: Afipia sp.; assembly: GCA_036398335.1. GTDB lineage: Bacteria > Pseudomonadota > Alphaproteobacteria > Rhizobiales > Xanthobacteraceae > Afipia. The sequence continues at coordinate 9,925 of DASWQB010000207.1, forward strand.
CCTTCAGGTCGGGCTTCTTGTTGAGAGGAGGCTTGAGCGGGAGCTTCGGCAACTTCTCGGCGATGCCGAAATCCCGCTCGCGGCGGTCCATCTCGTCCCAGACGTCCTGCGGCTTGATGCCGAGCCCAACCCAGAGAACGGAAAGATTATAGAGCAGGTCGGCGCTCTCGCGCACCACGTCCTCGCGCTTGCCGCCGACCGCGTCGATGGCGACTTCGATCGCTTCCTCGGCAAGTTTCTTGGCCATCTTGGCCGGGCCGCGCCGGAGCAGCCGCGCGGTGCGCGAGACCGCGGGGTCGAGCCCCCGGGCCGCTTCGACTGCCTTGCAAAGCCGTTCAAGCGAATCGCTCATCGCGCCAGTCTAATGAAATAGCGTGGCAAGAGCGTTAATGCGGTCATTTCTTGAGGTAATAAGTTGAATACGAACCGCCGTAATAGGCCGGGCCACCGTAGAAGGGGCCGCCATAATACGGCCTGCCGCCATAGAAAAAATCCTGCCGGTAATACTCCTTGCGGCGCTGGTCCGCGATCCCGGCGGCGATGGCGCCGCCTGCCATTCCAGCCAGATTGTCGACGTCGAAGAATTCGAATTTGCCCTTCTTTTTATCGAACTCCACGATGCCCGGCTGACCGGCGCCGCGCCGGATATATTGGGAGGACGGGCCGCCCTGCAATGGCATGTCCGCGACAAGGCGGAGGTTGGGCGAATGGCTCCGCATGGGCATTTTGGCTGCCAGCGCATGGATTTGCGCATGCAGGACGGACGGCTGAAATGCCGCAAATATCGCCCCCATCACAAACACAAAAGCTGCATCGCGAGCAGGTGATCGCGCCAAATCATCGCCTCCTGCGGCCCTGCCGGGGCCGAATCAAAATCCAGCTAACCGCCCGGTTCTAACATTCGCATGGCATTTCGGCAGACCTTTCTACGGATGTCAGAATCATCTGCGTAATTAGGCGAGTGCCCCCGAATCCGCAGACACATGTGAAGCGATCTTCTGAACCGCCACACCAGTCCCCTTTTGCGCAATGCGCAGCCGCTGCGTATAAATAACCCATGTCCATGATCCGCCTTTACGTCCGCGTTCTCGATCTGCTCGGCAAGGAAGCCCGGCTCGGGTGGATTCTGGCTGTCGCCAATCTGGCGCTGGCCATGGCGCAGTTCGCCGAACCCGTGCTGTTTGGCCGCATCGTCGACGTACTGTCGAAAAGCCCGGCGACGCCTGCGGAAGCCGCTTTGGCGCCCGCGACCTCGCCCTGGCCCCTTCTCGCCGCCTGGGTCGCGTTTGGCCTGTTCACCATTACCTGTAATGCCGCCGTGGCCTGGAACGCGGACCGCCTTGCCCATCGCCAGCGCCAGGCGGTGCTGACCAGCTATTTCGACCACATCATGCAGCTGCCGCTGACGTTCCATAGCGGCACCCATTCCGGCCGCCTGATGAAGGTGATGCTGCAAGGCACCGACGCGTTGTGGCGGCTGTGGCTGAGTTTCTTCCGCGAGCATTTCGCCGCCATCGTCTCGCTGTTCGTGCTGCTGCCGCTGTCGATCTACCTCAACTGGCGGCTCGCGGTTCTGCTGTTCGTGCTGTGCATCATCTTCACCGCGCTGACCACGCTGGTCGTGCGCAAGACATTCAGCATGCAGATGAAGGTGGAGGAGCATTACGGCGATCTCGCCGCCCGCGCCTCGGACGCGCTCGGCAACGTCGCGCTGGTGCAGAGCTTTGTGCGGGTCGATGCCGAGGTGCAGGGCCTGCGCAATGTCGCAGACCAGCTTCTGGCCGTGCAGATGCCGGTTCTGTCGTGGTGGGCGCTGGTCGCGGTGATGACGCGGGCCTCCACCACCATCACCATTCTGGCCATTTTTATCGTCGGCATCATTCTGCACGGACAGGGCCTCGCCAGCGTCGGAGAGATCGTGATGTTCGTCTCCTTCGCCACCATGCTGATCCAGAAGCTCGAACAGGTGGTGAGCTTCATCAACAACGTGTTCATGGAAGCACCGAGGCTTCAGGAATTCTTCGACGTGATGGATGCCGTGCCGGCGGTGCGCGACCGGCCCGACGCCATCGATCCCGGCAAGCTCAAGGGCCTCGTCGAATTTCAGGACGTCTCCTTCTCCTATGACGGCAAGCGCCCGGCGATCGCCGATCTGACATTCACCGCGCTGCCGGGCCAGACCATTGCGCTTGTGGGAGGCACGGGCGCGGGCAAATCCACCGCCATCGCGCTGCTGCACCGTGCGTTCGATCCGCAATCCGGGGTCATCAAGATCGACGGCATGGACATTCGCGGCATGACGCTGGCGGCGCTGCGCCGGAATATCGGCGTGGTGTTTCAGGAGGCGCTCTTGTTCAACCGCTCGATTGCGGAAAATTTGCGCGTCGGCAAGCCGGACGCCACCGACAAGGAATTGCGCGAGGCGGCGAAGGGCGCGCAGGCGCTCGACTTTATTGAGCGCAGCGAACAGAAATTCGACACCAATGCCGGTGAGCGCGGACGCATGCTGTCCGGCGGCGAGCGTCAACGCCTCTCCATCGCCCGCGCGCTTCTGAAAAATCCGCCGATCCTGATTCTGGACGAAGCCACCAGCGCGCTCGACGCCGTGACCGAGGCCAAGGTCAACGCCGCGCTCGACACCGTGATGCAGGGCCGCACCACGTTCGTGATCGCGCACCGCCTCTCCACGATCCGCAATGCGACGAACATTCTGGTGTTCGACAAGGGCCAGGTGATCGAGAGCGGCACTTTCGACCAGCTGGTGGCGCAAGGCGGCCATTTCGCCGCGCTGGCGCGCGCCCAGTTCATGGTGCAGGACGCCCAGCAGAAAGGTGCCGAGCCCGTTGAAATTGCCAAGCTTTAGTCGCTTTCCAACGGGCGGGGGGTCGAAATTTGGCCCATTTCGTGGTTGATTCAAGCGGGGTACGGCTTCTCGTGGCTCATAAGCCGGTGTAGGTTCGCATCACTGGCGCAAGGCCCCTTCAGCAACCGGAATCATTCGTGGCTTTCTCAGTATCTCCCCGGCTGTCGGTCTTGCGTCGTCTGGCTCTTGCCGGCGTTGTCGCGGCAGTGTCCGGCGTTGCGGTGACATCCGCCGCGCGCTCAGAAGCTTTGTTGCTGATCGAGGCCGACACCGGAAAGGTGCTTCAGGCGGATAACGCAACCTATCCGTGGTATCCCGCTTCGCTGACCAAGCTGATGACCGCCTATGTCACGCTCTACAACGTCAAGCAGGGCAAGATTTCGCTCGATACGTTGCTAACGGTCTCGCCGAACGCGGTGGCGCAGGCTCCCTCCAAGATGGGCTTAAAGGCCGGCACCCAGGTCACCGTCGATAACGCACTTAAGATGATGATGGTGAAGTCGGCCAACGACATGGCCATGGTCCTCGCCGAAGGCGTCGGCGGATCGATCGACGGTTTCAGCGCACAGATGAACGCGCACGCGCTCCGCCTCGGCATGACCCAGACCAGCTACGTCAATCCGAACGGCCTGCCCGACGATCGCCAGATCACCTCGGCGCGCGACCTTGGCATTCTCGCCCGTTCGATCATCCGCGATCTGCCGGAATACGAATATTTCGTCCACATTCCCGCGATCAAATTCGGCCGCCGCATCACGCCGAATTTCAACAAGCTGATCGGCCGCTATCCCGGCGCGGACGGCATGAAGACCGGCTTCATCTGCGCTTCGGGGTTTAATCTTGTGGCGAGCGCGACGCGCGGCAACAAGCGCCTGATCGCGGTCGTGCTCGGCGCATCGTCCTCCTCGCAACGCGCGGTGAAGGCGGCGCAGCTTCTGGAGCGCGGCTTCCACGGCAACAAGCTGGCTTGGCTGCGGCCATCGCTCGGCCTCGTCAACATGTTGCAGCCGATCGACGCGACGCCGCCGAATTTGCGCGATGACGTGTGCGGGCCGAAGCGCAAGCGCCCTGCTGCCGAGGATGAAGACGACGATCTTGAGGTCAACGCCGATTCCAGCGACGGCGGCGCCACCGCTTTCGCGGCCGGATTGCAAGCGCCGACCATGAAGGCGTCGGAATTGATGGCCACAGCGGCGGCACCGGCGACGCCGGTGATCGTGTACACCGGACCGACCCGCACCGGCGCGGATCTGATCGCCGCCGATGCCGCCGAAAGCGCGCGGCAGGATGCGGCAAGGCCCGTGGGCAAGAAGAAGAAAGGCGGAGCGCGCACCAAGCTCGCCGCAGCGAAATCCGATGCCGCTTCTGACAAGCCGGACTCGAAGGGCGATACGAAAGCCGACTCAAAGTCCGCGGCAAAACCGGCAGCCAATGGCACCAAATCCGCAGCCGTCGCCAAACCGGCCGCAGCAGCAGCCAAGCCGGCGGCAGCCAAACCGGCATCGGCAAAGCCTGCCGCAACACCGGCGGCCGCGCCGGCCAAGCCGAAACCGGCGGCGAAAGACAATTCCAAGAGCACTGCCAAGCCGGCCTCCGATCAGAAAAGCTGATCTGTCGCCAAAGCTGACCTGTCACCAAGACCAGCGTTCCGCCTGAGATTCTAAGCTCCAAAGTATTTGGCATTTCGATAGAAACACCGTCGTGGCCGGGCTGGTCCCGGCCATCCACGTCTTGTCCTGGTGTAAAACATTGCGAAGACGTGGATGCCCGGCATAAAGCCGCGCATGACGGCGACAAGAAACAACCGAGGAATCATGGATCGCATCTGGCTCAAGCATTATCCGCCGGGCGTGCCCGCCGATATCGATCCTAACCGCTATGCATCGCTGGCCGATCTGCTCGAGGAAAGTTTCGCGAAGTTCGCGGAGCGCGATGCCTTCATCTGCATGGGCAAATCCATCACCTATCGTCAACTGGATGAGCTATCGACTCATCTTGCGGCTTACTTGCAAAGCCTGAACGCAGAAGGACAGGGCCTGGAAAAGGGCGCACGTGTCGCCGTGATGATGCCGAACGTGCTTCAGCACCCGATCGCGTCAAGCGCCATTCTGCGCGCGGGCTACACCGTTGTGAACGTCAACCCGCTTTATACGCCGCGCGAGCTTGAGCATCAGTTGAAGGATTGCGGCGCGCAGGCCATCGTCATTCTTGAAAATTTCGCGCATACCCTCGCCAAGGTGCAAAACGCGACCGCCGTGAAACACATCATTGTCGCGACGATGGGCGATCTTCTGGGATTGAAGGGCGTGGTGGTGAACGCCGTCGTGCGTCACGTCAAGAAGATGGTTCCGGCATTCTCACTTCCCGGCGCCGTGGCGTTCAACGACGCGCTCGCCAAGGGCAAGGGTCTTCGCCTGAACAAACCCGCGCTCAGGCCCGACGACGTCGCCTTCCTGCAATATACCGGCGGCACCACCGGAATCTCCAAGGGCGCGACGCTGCTTCATCGCAACATCATCGCCAACATGCTGCAGAACGATGCCTGGCTGCAACCGGCCTTGAGCAAGCCGCCATACACCGCGCAGTTTCTGAACGTCTGCGCGTTGCCGCTCTATCATATCTTCGCGCTGACCGCGTGCTTCCTGCTCGCGGTGCGCGCCGGCGGCGCCAATCTGTTGATTCCCAATCCGCGTGACCTCAAAGGATTCGTCAAGGAACTGAGAAAATATCAGGTCAACGATTTCCCCGCGGTCAACACGCTCTACAACGGGCTCTTGAACACGGCCGGGTTCGATGCGCTGGATTTCTCAAAGCTTAAATGCAGCCCCGCCGGAGGCATGGCGGTGCAGCGTTCAGTCGCCGAGCGCTGGCAGGCAGTCACCGGCTGCACGATCACCGAAGGCTATGGCTTATCGGAGACTTCGCCTGTGCTGACCTGCAATCCGCCGGACGAGCCGTTCACTGGCAGCATTGGTCTGCCTGTGCCCTCCACCTTCATTTCGATCCGCAATGATGAGGGCGTTGAGGTGCCTGTTGGGGAAGCGGGTGAGATTTGCGCGAAAGGCCCGCAGGTGATGCCCGGCTACTGGAATAATCCGGAAGAAACCGCGAAGGTGATGACCGCCGACGGTTATTTCCGCACCGGCGATATCGGCATCATGTCGAGCGAAGGCTACATCAAGATCGTGGATCGCAAGAAGGACATGATCCTGGTCTCCGGGTTCAACGTCTATCCCAACGAGGTCGAGGAGGTCATCGCCGGCCATCCCGGTGTGCTGGAATGCGCGGTGATCGGCGTGCCCGACGACAAATCGATGGAAGTCGTGAAAGCTTTCGTGGTGAAAAAGGATTCCAGCCTCACCGCCCCTGAGTTGATGGCCTACGCCACCGAGCGCCTCAGCCGCTACAAGGTGCCCAAGCATATCGAGTTCAGGACAGAACTGCCGAAAACCAATGTCGGCAAGATCCTGCGCCGCGCGCTGCGCGAGGAAACGCCTCGGGTTTTAAACAATGATGGCACCGCCTGATTCAGATTCCGTTAGGCGTTCGGCCAACGAGGGTTCCCGGTTAAGCGCGTCTTAATGGCCAAGTCCCATTTGTAGGGGTAGAAGTTCTGCGTCCGGCAGCGGGAAGCACTGTGCTCGATTATAATTCACTTCTTATAGCGCTGAGCTTTTGCAGCGCCGGGCTGACCGTTACCTTTTTTGTAAGCTGGTTCGTTTCCCGCTCGGATCAGATTCTGCTGACCTGGGGTATCGGGGTTTCCTTCCTGCTCGGCAGCCTTCTCGTTTATGAAAGCTTCGTGCAGAAGTTTCACCCGCTCACGGGCGCGATCGGATTCGCCGCCCTGCTCACGGGCCTGACCTTCTTCATGGGCGCGGGCCGTCAATTCAGAACCGGCGTGCTGCCGGGCTGGACGATGGCGATCGTCGCCGCGCTATCGATCACCGCGATGGCGGTCCCGATGCTTCAGGGATATGACGGCCTTTCCTATGTGGCGCTCAACATCGCTGCGATGGCGATCCTTCTGTTCACGGCATGGGACTATTGGAGCGGCCGCAAGGAAGCTCCTGCGCTCATCTCGACGCTGGCGGCGCTTTATGCGCTGACTGCCCTGTCCTTCATCCCCTGCGCCATGATCCTTATCCGGGAAGGCAACTGGATGATGCACCATGCCCCGGACAACTGGGCGGAGACCATCAATCTCGGCATGTGCCTGACGGGCATCAGCGGCATGGGCGCGCTCTCACTCGGCCTGAACCAGGTTCGCCTGGCGCGCCGCCACAAGCACGATGCGGAAACCGATGTGCTGACCGGATTGCTCAACCGGCGCGCGCTGATCGACCGGACCCGGCTGCTGCCGGCTCCCGTTGCTGTCGTGATTTTCGATATCGACCATTTCAAGCAGGTGAACGACATTCACGGCCATCATACCGGCGACACCGTGTTGCAGATGTTCGCGACCATCCTCGACATGAATGCGCGCAAAGGCGATATGGCCGCCCGCCTTGGCGGCGAGGAGTTCGCCGTCGTCCTTCCGGGTGCGAGCGCCATCGCAGCCGCGCTGCTCGCCGAGCGAGTCCGGCAAAGTTTCACCGATCACCGTTTCACTTCGCCTGCGGGCGACTTCAGCAACACCGTCAGCGCCGGCATTGCGAACGTCACCGAAGACGAATCCGATTTCGCAACCCTGCTGCAGCAGGCCGACGCCGCCCTTTACGAGGCCAAGCGCGAGGGACGAAACCGGGTCATCTTTTACTCCGACAAGACAGACCTCGCGCCGATGGATGCGCCGGAACCTGTCATGGCGTTCGAAAAGATTCGCCTCATGGCGACGCAGGCCCGGCGACGATGAAGGCCGCCCGCCCAACCGATTCTTAACGAATCCTTGCTACGCTGGGTGAACGTTTAGCGTCATTCGCAGTCTGATTCCGGATCGACATCTTGGCCATCATGGACGCCTCCAGCGCATCCCAAGTGCAAGGCCTGATCGCGCGTCTGCGCGGCCTGATCGGCGGCACCGGCGAAGCCTCGCTGACGCGGCGGCTTGCGGGCACGGTTTTTCTCATCCGCGTGTTGAGCGCTGTGCTGGCCTATGGCTCGCAAATTCTGCTGGCGCGCTGGATGGGCGGCTCGGACTATGGAATCTACGTATATGTCTGGACCTGGGTGCTGCTGCTCGGCAGCATGCTCGATTTCGGCATCGCCGTAACCGCGCAGAAACTCATTCCCGAATATCGCGCGAGCGGGCAGATGTCCCTGCTGCGCGGGTTTCTGTCCGGCAGCCGCTGGATGACTTTCGGCGCATCCGCCGCGGTTGCGCTTCTGCTTGCCGGCGTTGTGAAGTTGATCGGCGCGTCGCTTGAGCCGGAACTGATCGTTCCGCTCTATATCGGCTGTCTTACGTTACCCGCCTTTGTCGTCGCCAACACGCAGGACGGCATCGCGCGCTCGCACGACTGGATGCGGCTCGGCCTGATGCCGCAATTCATCGTGCGCCAAACTCTCATCATCGGATTCACCGCCGGCGCGGTGGCACTCGGCCTCAAGCTCGGCGCGAGCGCGGCGATGATCGCCAGCGCCGCGGCGGTGTGGATCGCGATGCTCGGGCAGATGATCGTGCTGAACCGGCGTCTTGATTCTCACGTCGAGGCTGGTGCGAAATCCTACGACTTCCTGGAATGGCTGAAAATCTCGCTGCCGATCATGATGGTCGAGGGCTTCTACCTCTTGCTGTCCTACACCGATATTCTGGTGCTCCAGCAATTCCGCTCCTCGCAGGAGGTCGGCGTGTATTTCGCCGTGGTCAAGACGCTGGCGCTGGTGTCGTTCATCCATTACGCGATGTCGGCGACCACCGCGCATCGCTTCGCCGAATATCAGAGCGATCCCGAACGGCTGTCCGCCTATGTCGCGCATGCGATCAAATGGACGTTCTGGCCGTCACTCGCCGCGACCGCGCTGCTGCTGGCGTTCGGAGAGCCGATCCTGTGGCTGTTCGGCTCGCAGTTCACCGAAGGTTACGGCATCATGTTCGTCGCCGCGATCGGCCTGCTCGCGCGCTCCGCCATCGGCCCGGTGGAGCGTCTGCTCAACATGAGCGGAAATCAAAACAGTTGCGCGCTGGCCTACGCGCTGGCCTTCGCGATAAACCTGATTTTGTGCCTGCTGCTGGTGCCGCGCTTCGGCGGTTACGGCGCCGCCGCCGCAACCTCGCTGTCGCTGGTCTTCGAGACGGTCTTGCTGTTCTGGATCACCCGCCGCCGTCTCGGACTGCATGTGTTCGCGTTCGGGAAGAAGGCGTAATAAAACGCGAATGTCATACGAGGGCTTGACCCGCGTATCCATCACTTTTCAAAAAGATGGATTGCCGGGCACAGGCGAGCGAAAGCTACGCCGTTCTTCGAACGGCTATGCCCGGCAATGACGACCTGCTACTCCGCCGTCCAGCCGCCGTCGATCGACAGGTTCGCGCCTGTGATCTGCGCCGCGTCGTCGCCGCACAAATACAGCGCCAGCGCCGCGACCTGCTCGGAGGTGACGAACTCCTTGGTCGGCTGCGCGTCGAGCAACACGTCGTTGATGACCTGCTCCTTAGTCAGCCCGCGCGCCTTCATCGTCTCGGGAATCTGGTGCTCCACCAGCGGCGTCCACACATAGCCGGGTGAGATGCAGTTGACCGTGATCTTGAAAGTCGCAAGCTCGAGCGCCGCGGTCTTGGTGAGACCCGCGATGCCGTGCTTGGCCGACACATAGGCCGACTTGAACGGCGATGCGACCAGCGAATGCGCCGAGGCGGTGTTGATGATGCGGCCCCATTTGCGCTTCTTCATGCCGGGAATGGCGGCGCGGATGGCGTGAAACGCCGACGACAGATTGATCGCGATGATGGCATCCCATTTCTCGATCGGAAAATCCTCGATCGGGGAGACGAACTGAATGCCGGCATTGTTGACCAGAACGTCGACCGAACCGAAGGTCTTCTCGCCAAGCTCGATCATGCCCGCGATCTCGGCCGGCTTGGTCATGTCAGCCGGCGAATAGGCGGCCTTGACGCCAAAATCCTTCTCGATCGCCAAGCGTTCCTTCTCGATGTCGGCGGGCGTGCCGAACCCGTTAATGACGACATTGGCGCCAGCGCTCGCGAACGCGCGCGCATAGGCAAGGCCGATGCCGCTGGTCGAGCCGGTCACAACTGCCGTCTTGCCGGAAAGTTTGGTCATTATTCGCTCCTGTTTGCACTCATTTGATATTTTCCGAACCTTCTTGGCTCAGATCATAAGCGACCATTGTGTCACCCGATTGTGGGCGCTCCAGCCATTCGGGATGCCGCATCGACTGATACACGTCGCGCTCGCCCGCGGCCCAGTGCTCGGTCATGGCCAGGCGGGAGAAATCGTAATCCTTCGACGACGCCTCATGCACCTTGCTGCGATAGATCAGGTGCACCACCGTCACGGTGTTCTCGCGCGTCGCCTCGCTCAGCACCGCAACGAGCGGATCGTTCTTCAAATCGTCCGGGAGTTTGGCGATCAGCGCCGCCACGGCCCTCTTGGCGTCATGAATCTTCCGGTTCATGTCGGTGTTCATGCGGGTGCGGCTGGAGAAGCGGATGTCCTTCTCGCGCTCTCCGGCCTCAAACACCGTCGTCGGTACAGACCCGCGCGAACTGAACAGATCGACCTGGAAGATCAGCAGATCCTTACGGCGCTCCTGCTCCAGCACATAATCCAGCGGCGTGTTGGAGACGATGCCGCCGTCCCAGTAAAATTGTCCGTCGATCTCGATCGGCGGAAATCCGGGCGGCAGCGCCGCCGAGGCCATGATGTGCTCGGGGCCGATCTTGCGCTGGGTGTTGTCGAAATATTCGAAATTGCCGGTCGCGACGTTGACCGCGCCGACGCTGAGGCGAATGCCGTCATTGTTGAGGCGGTCGAAATCCACCAGCCGGAGCAGCGTGTCGCGCAGCGGCGCGGTGTCGTAATAGCTCACCGATTGCGGGGTGCCCGATGGCCACAACGGCGCGCTTGGAAAACGCGGCTTGAAAAATCCGGGCACGCCGAAGGTCGCGACCATGGCGGCGCTGGCCTCGTTGAACACCGAGCGCACGTGGTCGTCTTGCAGCAGCGGGACGAATGCGATGGGAGATGCTGACGACACCATCTCCCAGAACTCCTTCAGCTTCGCGATGCGCTCATCGCGCGGATTGCCCGCGATGATCGCGGCATTGATCGCGCCGATCGAAATCCCCGCGATCCATTTTGGATCGAATTCATGATGGCACAGCGCCTGATACGCGCCCGCCTGATAGGACCCAAGCGCCCCGCCGCCCTGAAGCACCAGCACGCGCA
>DASWQB010000208.1:0-4306 GCA_036398335.1 Afipia sp.
TTCATCCGCGAGCGCGAGAATCTCGAAGCCGCCATCGAGCAGGCTTATGAGGCCAAGCTGATCGGCAAGGACAACATCCACGGCTGGCCGTTCGATCTTTATGTCTCGCACGGCGCGGGCGCGTATATTTGCGGCGAGGAGACCGCGCTGCTCGAAAGCCTCGAGGGCAAGAAGGGCCAGCCGCGCCTCAAGCCGCCATTCCCGGCCAATGTCGGTCTCTACGGCTGCCCGACCACGGTGAACAACGTCGAGTCGATTGCGGTCGCGCCGGACATCCTGCGCCGCGGGGCTGCGTGGTTCGCCGCTATCGGCCGTCCAAACAATGTCGGCACCAAACTTTACGGCATCTCCGGTCACGTCAACACGCCCTGCGTCGTCGAAGACGCGATGAGCATTCCGTTCAAGGAGCTGATCGAGAAGCACGGCGGCGGCATTCGCGGCGGCTGGGACAATCTTCTGGCGATCATTCCGGGCGGCGCGTCGTGCCCGCTGATCCCTGCGCATGATTGCGAAGAGTTGATTATGGATTTCGACGGCACCCGCGCCGTGAAGTCGAGCTTCGGCACCGCCGGCGTCATCGTGATGGACAAGTCCACCGATGTCATCGCGGCGATCGCGCGCATCTCCTATTTCTTCCGGCACGAAAGCTGCGGCCAGTGCACGCCGTGCCGCGAGGGCACCGGCTGGATGTGGCGCGTGCTGACGCGCATGGTCGAGGGACGCGCCCACAAGGGCGAGATCGACATGTTGTTAGAGGTGACCAAGCAGGTCGAAGGCCACACCATCTGCGCGCTCGGCGACGCGGCGGCATGGCCAGTGCAGGGATTGATCCGCGCCTTCCGGCCGGAGATCGAGCGGCGCATCGACGAGTTCTCGCGCAAGGCGAGCCTCGACGATCAGGGCATCCTCGATCCGGCCCACATGGTTGCGGCGGAGTAGGGCGATGATGCTTCGAAATCTGAGCGTTCGGTTCTTGAGGGTAATAGGCGCCTATTCGGCATATTTCGTTGCGCTAACAATATCAACGGTTGTTTACGCGCAGTCGATGCAGGTTTCGGACAAAAATGTTGCTCGCGTTTGTAAGGCGGCTATTGCCGAGATAATGGGCCGAGATGTTCGTACATTCCGAACAGATAATTTCAAGGATGGCATTGCATACGTAAGTTACGTCCGGTCCGACGACCAGAAACAGTGGAAAAATAGGTGTCGCCTTAAAGGAGATCGAGTTGTGTGGAGCACGGTCGATGCTTCTGGATCTAATTCAGGATTTGGTCCTTGGCGTATTCGTCCAGAGGATAAACAGATACAGTATCGATTGAATGGAAAAGCGATCTCCATCACCACGATAAATTCCGATGGCAGCAAATCCCGCAAAACGATGATCGTAGACTGATGACAAAAATTCTCGTCGACGGAAAAGAGATCGAGGTGCCGGCCGAGTACACGCTGTTGCAGGCGTGCGAGGCGGCGGGCGCAGAGATTCCGCGCTTCTGTTATCACGAACGGCTGTCTATCGCCGGCAATTGCCGCATGTGCCTTGTCGAAGTGGCCGGTTCACCAAAACCTGTGGCGAGTTGCGCCTGGGGCGTGCGCGATTGCCGTCCGGGTCCGAACGGCGAACTGCCGTCGGTGAAGACGAAGTCGCCGATGGTGAAGAAAGCGCGCGAAGGCGTGATGGAATTCCTGCTCATCAATCATCCGCTGGATTGCCCGATCTGCGATCAGGGCGGCGAGTGCGATCTGCAGGACCAGGCGATGGGCTACGGCGTGGACACGTCGCGCTTCGCCGAAAACAAGCGCGCGGTCGAGGACAAATATCTCGGCGCGCTGGTCAAGACCTCGATGACCCGTTGCATCCAGTGCACGCGCTGCGTCCGCTTCTCCACCGAAGTGTGCGGCGTGCCGGAGATGGGGCTGATCGGCCGCGGCGAGGATGTCGAGATCACGACCTATCTCGAAAACGCGCTGACCTCCGAATTGCAGGGCAACCTCGTCGATATCTGCCCCGTGGGCGCGCTGACCTCGAAGCCTTATGCCTTCGCGGCGCGGCCGTGGGAGCTTGGCAAGACGCAGTCCATCGACGTGATGGATGCCGTCGGCTCGGCGATCCGTGTCGATACGCGCGGGCGCGAGGTGATGCGCATCCTGCCGCGCGTCAATGAGGCGATCAACGAGGAATGGATTTCCGACAAGACCCGTCACATTGTTGACGGTCTGCGCACGCAGCGCCTCGACCGTCCGTTCGTTCGCGAGAACGGAAAGCTGCGCGCGGCGTCATGGAATGAGGCCTTCGCCGCGATTGCCGCCAAGGTCGGCCGTCTCGACGGCAAGCGGATCGGCGCCATCGCGGGCGATCTCGCCGCCGTCGAAGAAATGTTCGCGCTGAAGGAACTGCTCGCCAAATTCGGCTCCAGCAATCTCGCCATTCAGCACGGCGATGCGTTCGACCCGAAACTCGGCCGCGCCTCCTACATCTTCAATCCGACCATCGCCGGCATCGAGCAGGCCGATGCGCTGTTGATCGTCGGCGCTAATCCGCGCAAGGAAGCGACGATCCTCAACGCGCGCATCCGCAAGCGCTGGCGCAGCGGCAATCTGAAAATTGGTCTGATCGGCGACAAGGCCGATCTCACCTATACCTACGAGCATCTCGGCGCGGGCACCGACACGCTCGCAGATCTCGCCGCCGGAAAGCATTCGTTCGCCGACACACTGAAGAACGCCAAGAATCCCATCGTGCTGGTCGGCGCGGGGGCGGGCGGACGCAAAGACGGCGCGGCGGTGCTTGCGTTGGCCGCGAAACTTGCCGGCGATCTCGGTGCGATCAAAGACGGCTGGAATGGTTTCGGCGTGCTGCACAATGCAGCCTCGACGGTCGGCGCGCTCGATATCGGCTTCGTGCCTGGCGAGGGCGCTCTCAGCGCGGCGCAGATGCTGACCTATGGCGCGCTCGATGTGCTGTTCTCGCTGGGCGCCGACGAGGTTGACGTGCCCGACAGCACCTTCGTGGTTTACATCGGCACCCATGGCGACCGCGGCGCGCACCGCGCCGACGTCATTTTGCCAGGCGCGGCCTATACCGAAAAATCCGGCATCTTCGTCAATCTCGAGGGCCGCGTGCAGATGGCGGACCGCGCATCCTTCCCGCCGGGCGATGCGAGAGAGGATTGGGCGATCATCCGCGCTTTGTCCGAGGCGCTCGGCAAGAAGCTGCCTTATGACTCGCTGGCGCAATTGCGTCAGGCCTTGTTCAAGGCGGTGCCGCATCTGATCCGTATCGGCCAGATCGAGGCCGGCGATTCCGGCGCGCTCAAGACGCTGGCTGCGCGCGGCGGCAGCGTCGAGAAGGGCGCGTTCAAGAGCCCTGTCGAGGATTTCTATTTGACCAATCCCATCGCGCGGGCCTCCGCGACGATGGCGGAATGTTCGCGTCTGGCGTCAGGCCAGTTGCTGACGGCGGCGGAGTGAGGTGATGTCCGAATTCTTCGCAAGTCCGCTCTGGACCGGCTTCCTCTGGCCGCTGATCATCATGCTGGCGCAGAGCCTGTTGCTGCTCGTCGTGCTGCTGATCGCGATTGCCTACATCCTGCTGGCCGATCGCAAGATCTGGGCGGCGGTGCAGATCCGGCGCGGCCCCAACGTGGTCGGCCCCTGGGGTCTGTTTCAATCTTTCGCGGATTTGCTGAAATTCGTGCTGAAGGAGCCGGTAGTCCCGGCGGGTTCCAACAAGGGCGTGTTCCTGCTGGCGCCTCTGGTGTCCTGCGTGCTGTCGCTCGCGGCGTGGGCGGTGATCCCGGTCAATCTGAATTGGGTGATTGCCGACATCAATGTCGGCATCCTCTATATTTTCGCGATCTCGTCGCTGTCGATCTACGGCATCATCATGGCCGGCTGGTCGTCGAACTCGAAATATCCGTTCCTCGCCTCGCTGCGCTCGGCCGCGCAGATGGTGTCGTATGAAGTCTCGATCGGCTTTGTCATCATCACGGTTTTGCTTTGCGCGGGCTCGCTGAATCTGACCGCCATCGTTGAGGCGCAGCACGTCAAGGGTCTTGCCAATGTGATCGGCCTGCCGAAGTTGACCTTCCTGAATTGGTACTGGCTTCCGCTGTTCCCGATGTTCGTGGTGTTCTACGTCTCGGCACTGGCGGAGACCAACCGTCCACCGTTCGATCTGGTGGAAGCCGAATCCGAACTGGTCGCCGGCTTCATGACCGAATACGGCTCGACGCCGTATCTGCTTTTCATGCTTGGTGAATATGTTGCCATCACCACGATGTGCGCGATGGGTGCGATCCTGTTCATG
>DASWQB010000209.1:0-5267 GCA_036398335.1 Afipia sp.
TGCAGGTCGCGGTATCAATGAAGCTACCTCACTGTCCACGCTGATCGCGCTCGATGTCGACTTTCATCGCGCGATCTATCGTCTGTCCGGCAATACGGTAATCGAGGAGACGGTGGCGCCGCAATGGCCGCACATGCGCCGTTCGATGGCGATGGTGCTCGCGGAATTGAACTATCGCGACAGCGCGTGGGGCGAACACGAAATCATCGCCGCGCGAATTTTATCGGGCGATGCCGCGGGCGCCGAGATCGCGGCCAAGACGCATGCCCTGACCGCCGGACAAACCACGGAAGAACATCTCAAGGCGCAAGCCGCAAAGCGGGAGAGCGAAGCTGCGTGAAAGCAGCCAGTTGAACCAAGAAAGAATTAGACAAGATCGCCTGAAAAATCAGACGGCAAAAAATAAACCAAGGGAGAAGCGACCATGCGTTTAACACCCGAACAAATCGAAAATTTCCGTACCGAAGGCTGGCTGTTTCTGCCGGAGCTTTTCACGCCGGAAGAAGTCGAACTTCTCAGGCGCGAAGCCATCGCGATCTATGACGAACATCGGCCCGAAGTCTGGCGCGAGAAAAGCGGCGCGCCGCGCACCGCCTTCGCCGCCCATCTTTACAATGAGGCGTTTCGTCTGCTCGGCGCGCATCCGCGTATGATCGAGCCGGTCGAACAGATCTTCGGCGAGAAGGTCTACATGCATCAATACAAGATCAATGCCAAATCCGCCTTTACCGGCGACGTCTGGCAATGGCATCAGGATTACGGCACGTGGAAGCGCGATGACGGCATGCCCAAACCGCTGGCGATGAACATCGCCGTGTTTCTTGACGAGGTGATGCCGATCAACGGCCCCTTGATGCTGGTTCCTAAAAGCCAGAATGCAGGCGACCTGAAGGCTTCGCACGACCTTGCGACCACTTCCTATCCACTGTGGACACTCGACGAGGAGACGGTCACACGCCTCGTCAATGAAGGCGGCATCGTTGCGCCCACCGGCAAGGCCGGCGGCATGCTGATGTTTCACGGCAATCTTGTGCACGGCTCGGCCGGCAACATCACGCCGTATCCACGCAAGATCGTCTATCTCACGCTCAATTCGGTCTCCAACTATATCCGCACGCCAACCCGGCCGGAATTCATCGCACATCGCGACTTCACCCCGATCGAAACGGTCGACGATGATTCGCTGACGCGGCTGGCCCGCGCTCATCGGCAGGCGGCGGAATAGATTTTCTGCTATTGCGCGGCACTAAACGACGAAGCAATCCAGTCGTTTCTGGATTGCTTCGCTTTGCTCGCAACCGATGTAAATTGATCATCCCTCTTTCAGAGCTTTTGCCATGAACCTTCATCACCTCCTGGAAAAACGCCGTACCGCCGGCAAGCCTGTCCGCGTGGCGCTGATCGGCGCCGGAAAATTCGGATCGATGTTTCTGTCTCAGGTCCCGCATACGCCCGGCATCGAGGTGCCGGTGATTGTCGATCTCGATCCGGAACGCGCGCGCGACGCCTGCCGCACGGTGGGCTGGGACGATGCACGCATTGCCGCCACAACGTTCACCAAGGATTCGTCCGCTGCCTTCGCCGGGCCGATCGAAGTGGTGGTGGAAGCCACAGGCAATCCTGCTGTCGGCATTCGGCATGCGCGGGCGGCGATTAGCGCCGGCAAACATATCGTGATGGTCAATGTGGAAGCCGACGTGCTGGCAGGTCCACTGCTCGCCGAAGAGGCGCGCAAAGCCGGAACTGTTTACTCCCTGGCTTATGGCGACCAGCCCGCTCTCACCGCCGAGATGGTGGACTGGGCGCGCGCGACTGGATTCAAGGTCGTCGCTGCGGGCAAGGGCACGAAATATCTGCCGCTCTATCACGACGTGACACCCAGGGACGTCTGGAGTCACTACGGATTGACGGCCGACGAGGCGCAGTCCGCAGGAATGAATCCGCAGATGTTCAACTCGTTTCTCGACGGCACGAAGTCGGCCATCGAAATGGCCGCGATCGCGAATGCAACAGGTCTCGACGTGCCATCCAAGGGACTTCTGTTTCCGCCCTGCGGCGTCGACGATCTGCCGCATGTGATGCGCCCGCGCGAGCAGGGCGGTGTGCTGGAAAAATCCGGCATTGCCGAGGTGGTCTCATCGCTCGAGCGTGACGGACGGCCTGTGTTCCGCGATCTGCGCTGGGGTGTTTATGTGGTCCTGGAAGCGCCGAACGATTACGCCGCAGACTGTTTCCGGCAATATGGCCTGAAGACAGATTCTTCGGGCCGCTTTGCGGCGATGTACAAGCCGTATCATCTGATCGGCCTCGAACTGAACATCTCCGTGCTGTCAGCAGCGCTGCGGGGCGAGCCGACCGGACAGCCGCAGGGTTTCCGCGGCGATGTCGTGGCCGTCGCCAAGCGTGACCTGCGCGGCGGCGAAATGCTCGACGGCGAAGGCGGTTACACCGTGTGGGGCAGAGTGATGCCGGCCACTGACAGCCTGAAGATCGGCGGACTGCCGATTGGTCTGGCGCATGGAGTGAAGCTGAAGCGCGATATCGCACACGGCGCAGTCGTCGGCTGGGCTGATGTCGATATCAACGCAGCAAATGAAACCGTCGCTGTGCGCCGACAGATGGAGCAACGTTTCGCTGCGCCAGGACAAGTTTCGGCGTTGTCGGCGTAACATCGCTCAGCCTGAATCAGCTAAGGCGATATACGCTCCAGCGCAGCGCGGTCCCAGTGTCCGGCGTTGGCCGCCGATTCATAAGTGCTTTGAAGAAATTCCAGCAGCGCCTCGTCCGGTGACTGCGAATGCCGGACGCTGTCATAGTCGAGGACGAATTCGCCGAGATCTGGATCGAAACGCGCCGCGGACGGGCGCAGCGAAGCATCCGAAAAGCCAAGTGGTTCAGGATAGGCATAGGAATAGAACGCCGGTTTTCCAAAGCCGCCGTTACCGGGCCAGAAGCCGCAACTTGAGACCTCGTGCGAATACGCCTCGCGGGCGACCCAGTCTCCAAGATTCGGCATGCCGCCGGGATGCGGCGGCGCTGTCCGGCCCGAGAACCGTGTCACTGCGAGATCGAAGCTGCCCCAGAAAAAATGCACCGGGCTGACTTTCCCGACAAAACGCGCGCGAAAGACATTCAACACGCGCTCGGCTTGCACCAGCGCGAGCCAGAAACGCTGTGCGGCACCGGCGTCGTAGCTCTTGTGCCGGTGATCCTGTTCGAACGGAATCGCGTCCGCGATCTCCACAGGCATCGTCCAGATCGCGACATCGACGCCGACATCCAGCAACGCCTCCATCGTATTGCGATAGAATTGCGCGACGGAATAAGGCGCGAGCGCGAATTCGGATTGTTGCTCGTCGCTTGTGGTCACGATCAGCGTGTGACGGCAGAAGTCGAAATCGATTTGAACGCCGCGGCCCCGATAAGGCATCACCGATGTCGTGAGCCCCGTCGCCGTCACATAAAGCGGAACCTGCCACCAGTGATTGACCATCGGCGCCAGCGCCAGCCGGACCTTGCCGACAATCTGGGTCCATAAATGAAGCGTCGCGCAGGTGTCCTGCCACTCCGCAAAAGGCAAAGCGGGCCAATCGCTCGCCGAAGAATGGCCTGATGCGGGCATGACCAACTTCTCCGTCGTCCTCACGATGGACAGATTATCGCGGCCGGTGTAGCCGTCAATTTCCTTCGAGCACGCGTACTGCGACACAACAACGCCGCTTCCGGGAGGAAGCGGCGTTGTTCGATTCTCAAAATGAATACAAAGACGTTTTACTCGTCCTCCTTCATCGCCGCGCTGAGCTTGTCGAAATATTTGGTGACCAGCGCGACATTTGCGGGGTACTGAACATTGGAGGTGTATTTCAGCGCTTCATTCATTTCAGCAAGCGCTTCCTTCTTGTCCTTATCCGGCATCTTTTTGTCGGCGGTCAGATCCGCGATCTGCTTCTTCAACAGAACCGGCGGCTCGGTGAAGGTCTTTGTTTTCGGATCGATGCCGGACAAAACCAGACTGACATTGGCCGCAACATCGCTGTATTCGTCGTAAGAGGCAAAGCCGCTCTTCTTGGCAACGCCCTCAAGCTGGGCCTGAAGCTTTGGATTAGGCTTGTCCTCGCTGCCTTCCGGCAGTTTGTCGGTGATGGCATCCATTTCCTTTTGAGCTGCCAGCAGACTTTCGATTTGCTTTTCGGTCAACGGCATCTGCTTCATCTGCGGCGCTTCTTGTGCTGCGGGCGCCGGCGCGGGTTTGGCCTGCGCGAAAGCATCGCCGCAGGAGACGGCGAGCGCGAGCATGGTCAGTGCGACGATCGGTGACGAGACAACGGAGCGCATAAGATCATCCTTTGTTGCTGAACGAATCAGAATGTGCCTGCACGACAAGAGCAGCTCATTCGCAATGGAAAACACGAGCCGGCGAGAAAGGTTCGAAGCCACTTGAGACTGAGATTCGAAATTTCAGACAAATCCAGCATCGAATGATGGCCGTAAAATTACAGGAGCAAGACCCGACGTGGACCGGCTGTTGCTGAATAAAGGGGGCAAGATGAACGGCGACCGAATGAACGCGGCCGAACGCCATATCCAAACGCAAAAACGCCGCCTCCTTTGTGCCTGGGCACTTGGGAGACGGCGTTTTGTTTGAAATCGTAAGAGGAAATATCTGTCCTTTGCAGGCCTGGCAGCGACCTACTCTCCCAGGGCTTAAGCCATAGTACCATTGGCGCTGAGGAGTTTAACGGCCGAGTTCGGAATGGGATCGGGTTGAGGCTCCTCGCTAGAACCACCAGGCCGGCGAAGGACAGAGACACGAAACAAGCATTTGATCTTCATCACACGCATGCGCGTGTGGACATTGAAAATGAGAGCAATCAAGCCAATCGAACGATTAGTACCGGTAAGCTACACGCATTACTGCGCTTCCACACCCGGCCTATCAACGTGGTCGTCTTCCACGGTTCTCAAGGGAATACTCGTTTTGAGGTGGGTTTCCCGCTTAGATGCTTTCAGCGGTTATCCCGTCCGTACATAGCTATGCTGCACTGCCGCTGGCGCGACAACAGCTCCACCAGAGGTACGTTCATCCCGGTCCTCTCGTACTAGGGACAAATCCTCTCAATATTCCAACACCCACGGCAGATAGGGACCGAACTGTCTCACGACGTTCTGAACCCAGCTCACGTACCACTTTAATCGGCGAACAGCCGAACCCTTGGGACCTTCTCCAGCCCCAGGATGTGATGAGCCGACATCGAGGTGCCAAACGA
>DASWQB010000210.1:0-6974 GCA_036398335.1 Afipia sp.
CGGGATGGAATGCGACCGTTGGAATTGCCCCTAAATCAGGATGGCCAGCGCTGCGCCTTGCTGACGATGAAATCGCGGAACACCTGCACGCGGGCCACGGATTTCAGCTCTTCCGGATAGACCAGATAGGTGTCGAGCTGGATGGAGTCGGCCTCGCCGAACAATTGCACAAGGCGGCTGTTGTCCTCGACGAGATAATCGGGCAGCGCGGCGATGCCCAGACCCTGCTGGCAGGCGCGCACCAGACCCAGCACGTTGTTGACCTTGAAGAACGGCTCGCGCGGGCCGGAGCCGTTGCGGCCCGCCTCGATCAGCCAGTTCCGGTTTTGCAGATGCGGCGGCAGATTATTGTCGTTCAGCAAAATCAGGCGATGATCGTCGAGTTCGTCCAATGTGCGCGGCGTGCCAAAATGCTTGGCGTATTCGGGCGAGCAATAGGCGTGGAATCCGAGCGAGAACAGCTTGCGCTGGATCAGGTCGGGCTGGGTCGGCTTGCGGGTGCGGATCGCCACATCGGCCTCGCGCATCGACAGATCGAGTTCCTCGTCCGTCACCATCATCGAAATGCGGATTTCGGGATAAAGCGAAGTGAACTCGCCAAGCCGCGGGATCAGCCAGTTGATGCCGAGCCCCGGCGTGGTGGTGACCTTCAAATCGCCGCTCGGTCGCTCGCGGCTGTCGGTCAGTTTCGCGCGCGCCGCCTGAAGCTGCATGAACACGTCGTGCGCGGTGCGGAACAGAAGATCGCCCTGTTCGGTCAGGATCAATCCACGCGCATGGCGGTGGAACAGCGATACCGACAATTCCTGCTCCAGCGCGCTGACCTGGCGCGACACCGCCGATTGCGACAATCCAAGCTGTTCGCCGGCATGCGTAAAGCTCCCCGCTTCCGCCGCGGCGTGAAACACTTTCAACTTGTCCCAATCCATATCGCTCAATCCGTCGCGCGTTCGAGCCATGATTATTCCGCCGCCGCGCGGTCGGCGGCGTGGGCGGCGATGAACCGCTCCGCTTCCAGCGCGGCCATGCAGCCCATGCCCGCCGCCGTCACCGCCTGCCGGTAGGTTTCGTCCGCGACATCGCCGGCGGCGAACACGCCGGGGACCGAGGTCGCGGTGGAGTGAGAGGCGACCTGAATGTAGCCGGAGGGCTTCAATGCAAGCTGGCCCGCGACAAGCTCGGTCGCCGGCGCATGGCCGATGGCGACGAACACGCCATCAGTGGCCAGCTCGCTCACCGCGCCGGTCCTGACGTTTTTCAGCCTCACATGCGTGACCTTGGTTGGATTGTCCTCGCCGCTTATGTCTTCGAGCTCGCTGTCCCACACCACCTTGATCTTGGGATGTTTGAACAGGCGATCCTGCAAAATGCGCTCGGCGCGCAGATGATCGCGGCGATGCACCAGCGTCACCTCGGAAGCAAAATTGGTGAGGAACAGCGCCTCCTCGACGGCGGTGTTGCCGCCGCCGACCACGACGACATTCTTGTTGCGGTAAAAGAAGCCGTCGCAGGTGGCGCAGGCGGAGACGCCAAAGCCCTTGAACTTCTCCTCGCAGGGCAAACCGAGCCAGCGCGCCTGCGCGCCGGTGGCGAGGATCACCGTGTCGGCGAGATAGACGTCGCCCGAGTCACACGAGATGCGGAACGGGCGCTGCGACAGCTCCAGCCTGTTGACGTGATCGGTGACGATTGTTGTGCCGACATGCGCCGCCTGCTTCTCCATCTGCTCCATCAGCCATGGACCCTGGATCACGTCGGCGAAGCCGGGATAGTTTTCCACGTCGGTGGTGATGGTGAGCTGGCCGCCGGGCTGGATCCCCTGCAGCAGAACAGGCTCAAGCATCGCGCGCGCGGCATAAATGGCGGCCGTGTAGCCGGCGGGACCCGAACCGATGATGACGACTTTGGCGTGAATAGGCGCGGCCATCAGATGACCCTTTTAACTTTGAGAAGAAACCGGCTGCGAAAGAGGCGGAAATTGCCCGCAAATCCATCGTGGCTGCATCGAAACTGTCCCGGGGAGTAATCTAATGCATCTTGCTAGCTATGCAAGATTTGCAACCCAACCCGGACGATTTTCCCCAGCCGAGGTCATTCTAAAGACATCACGCAATAAAATTGCGCGCGGAGCCGTCGATTGTTAAAACCAAGGCTGGCCGCAGAATGGCTGGATTCGGGGATTTGACGGCGCGTGGCGAAACATCTGGACGAGATCGACCTCAAGATTTTGCATGAAATTCAGGAGGATGGCCGCATCACCAACGTGGAACTGGCCAGGCGCGTCGGCATTTCACCGCCGCCCTGCCTGCGCCGGGTCCGCGCGCTTGAGGAAGAAGGCTACATTCAGGGTTATCGGGGCCTGCTCAACCCGGCGATGCTCGGTTTCGACGTCACGGTTTTCGCCTCCGTGCATCTGTCGAGCCAGGCCGATGCCGACCTGCGCGCATTCGAGGATTTTGTGCGCAAGCAGCCGCTCGTGCGCGAATGCTGGATGCTGTCCGGCGAGGTCGATTTCATCCTCAAATGCGTCGCACCCGACATGGCGACGTTTCAGGATTTCGTCGCCCACCTCACCGCCGCCCCCCACGTGCGAAACGTCCGCACGTCCCTCGTCCTCCACAATTCAAAATACGCACCCGCAGTCCCAATCGAAATAAAAACACAGCAGGGTTAAGCGCATAGGCGTTGCGGGCCAACGGGTCGGCGCGAATGCGCCGCCCAGGGGCGTTGCGAAGCAATCCAGAGGTCACGCAAAAGGACTGGATTGGTTCGTCGCTTGCGCTCCTCGCATGACGGCGATTCAACTTCAATTCATCCCGCTCAATTCATCGCGCTCTAGATCTTCCCGCGATGCGTTGCATCGAGGCTCCACGGTCCGGGGCCTGCGCTGGCGATGTAAAGACAGATAAAGCACAGCGCGATGGCGAGACTGCCGCCGTTAAGCAGGGGATGCAAAACCAGCGTGCCGCCCTGAAACATGTGTCCGATGAAGTAGGCGAATGCCATTTCACCGGCGAGAACGAACGCCACGAAGCGCGTGTAGATGCCGAGGATCAGCATCGCGCCCAGCACCAGTTCAAGAATGCCGGCGAACATGACCAGCGGCGTGATGTAGGCGAAGTATGGCAAGAATGGAAATTTGAAGATCTTCGCAATGCCGTATTGAAACAGCAAAAGGCCGGCGATGATGCGAAGCGCGCTGAGCAGGCGCGGCTGCCACGGCGCAAGTCTGTATTCATATTTCGAGATATCGAATTTCATGACCAGCCCCCAAAGTTAATCCCCGGCAAAGGCTATCGCGCTACGTGGGGCAGGGGAAGGCATGAGCGGCCTCGGACGGCCAGGATTTTTCAACGCGGTCCGGAATAACTCGACCGAACGACGCCTGAAACGCGCCGTTCACGACGCCGCGTCGACGCACCGGTGATTTTTGCGTTGTTACTTGGATGGCGGATTATCTGGAATCTCGCCGCTAATGCAACGAATGGCTTTCGGCTGGCAGGCGGCGCCTATGTTCGAGCATGCTGGCGCTTCGCCGTCCGCGCCGCGTGTGCAACTCACGCATTCGTCGGTCCAGCGGCTGCAGTGGGGTTGATTGGCCTGCACCGGCAGCGCCTTCGATGTCTGGGAAGGCGGCGGCGGAATCGGAATTTCCGCGGCGATTGCGGCGTGAGTGACCAGCGACGCTGTGATTGCGAGCGTAAGAGCAATAACGAGAGGTCGCGATTTTAGGAAATCGTGTATCATCGGCGTCGTCCCCGCGAAGGCGGGGACCCAGACTCTTTTCAAGTCAACATGTCTGACCGGTCGTGCCATTCGGGATTTTCGCTTTCGATGAGTCTGATCTTCCAGGAACGGTATAGCTCAAATTCATTAAGCTGGGTCCCCGCCTTCGCGGGGACGACACCCAAATTTAAGAGGCAATCCTAAAACAAAAATGGCCGGGACCAACCCAGCCATTTTTGTCCAAGCCGGATGGAAGGTTTATTTCCAGTCCACCTTGGTGATCTCGTAAGCCTTCGCGCCGCCCGGGGCGACCACTTCGACCGAGGTGCCTTTCTTCTTGCCGATCAGCGCACGCGCCAGCGGCGAGGTGATCGAGATGCGGCCTTTCTTGGCGTCGGCTTCGCTTTCGCCGACGATCTGCCAGATCGCCTTCTTGTCGGTGTCTTCATCGATCAGCGTCACGGTCGCGCCGAACTTGATGGTGTCGCCGGACAGTTTCGAGACGTCGATAATGTCGGCGCGCGCGATCTTGTCCTCAAGCTCGGCGATGCGGCCTTCATTATGCGACTGCGCTTCCTTGGCGGCGTGGTATTCCGCGTTCTCGGAAAGATCGCCATGCGCGCGCGCCTCTGCGATCGCCTCGACGATGCGCGGGCGCTCGATCGATTGACGCTGCTTCAACTCTTCTCCGAGCGCGGTATAGCCCGCTTGGGTCATCGGAACCTTCTCGATCATCCCTCTGTCCTTCAAAGTCCATGCAGCCAGTGTGCCCGCCTGCATTCTGTGTTGAGCTTGTTTGGCCCGCTTCACTGCGGGGCCGATAGAAACAGGCTTGCGACCGGCCGGTTCCCGACGCAAATCTGAAGATTAAAGATCGCCAGTCAAAGATCGGCTAAAGACCGGAAAAATAACTCTGCAGGGTGCGAACCTCGAGGTCTCCGCCCAGATAGGCCTGAACTCCCTGCGTGGCTGCCACGGCCCCTGAAAGAGTGGTGTAGTATGGCACTTTATGCAAGAGGGCAGCGCGTCGCAACGAACGGCTGTCCGCCAGCGCCTGCGGCCCCTCGGTGGTATTGAAAACGAGTTGCACCTCACCATTGGTGATGGCGTCGACGATATGCGGGCGGCCTTCCAGAACCTTGTTAATCTTTTCGGCGGGAACGCCATTGTCCGCGAGAAAGCGCTGCGTGCCTGAGGTGGCGATCACCTTGAAACCAAGGTCGGAGAGGGTACGCGCAGTTTCGATGATGCGCTCCTTGTCGATGTCGCGCACCGACAGGAACACCGTGCCCTTGCGTGGCACGCGGGTGCCGCCGCCGAGCTGGCTTTTGGCGAACGCGACCGCGAAGGAACGGTCGATGCCCATGATCTCGCCGGTCGATTTCATCTCCGGTCCGAGCACGGTATCGACACCGGGGAAACGCGCGAAAGGAAAAACCGATTCCTTGACGCCGACATGGCCAAGCTTGCGCGGCTTCAGTTTGAAGTCCGCGAGCTTCTCGCCCGCCATGATGCGCGCGGCGATCTTGGCGACCGGAATGCCAACCACTTTCGCCACGAACGGCACGGTACGCGAGGCGCGTGGATTGACCTCCAGCACATAGATCTCGCCGTCCTTGATGGCGTATTGCACATTCATCAGCCCGACGACGTCCAGGCCCAATGCCAGCTCACGCGTCTGGCGTTCCAGTTCGGCGATGGTCGCGGCATCCAGCGAATGCGGCGGCAGTGCGCAGGCGGAGTCGCCCGAATGTATGCCGGCTTCCTCGATGTGCTCCATGATGCCGACAACGAACGTATCCTTGCCGTCGCACAAACAGTCCACATCGATTTCGGTGGCATCCGACAGATAGCGGTCGAACAATAACGGGTTCTTGCCGAGCACGGTGTTGATCTGGCCGGTCTTGTCGTTCGGATAGCGCGCCTTGACGTCGGCGGGCACAAGTCCCGGCAGCGTGTCGAGCAGGTAATCGCCGAGCTGGGATTCTTCGCGGATGATCTGCATCGCGCGTCCGCCGAGCACGTAAGACGGGCGAACCACCAGCGGCAGTCCGAGATCGGCGGCGACAAGCCGTGCCTGTTCCACCGAATAGGCGATGCCGTTTTTGGGTTGCTTCAGGCGCAATTTGTCGAGCACGCGTTTGAAACGATCACGGTCTTCCGCAAGATCAATGGCGTCAGGCGATGTACCAAGGATCGGCACATTCGCGTCCTGCAACGCATGCGCGAGCTTGAGCGGCGTCTGGCCGCCGAACTGTACGATCACGCCGTGCAGCGTGCCGTTCGTGCGTTCGGTGTCGATGATCTCCAGCACATCCTCGGCGGTGAGTGGCTCGAAGTAGAGACGATCAGCGGTGTCGTAGTCGGTCGACACCGTTTCCGGATTGCAGTTGACCATGATGGTCTCAAAGCCCGCGTCATGCAGCGCAAAGCAGGCGTGACAACAGCAATAATCGAACTCGATGCCCTGGCCGATGCGGTTGGGACCGCCGCCGAGAATGACGACTTTTTTCTTGTCGGAGGGTGCGCTTTCGTCCACCGGCGCGCCGATGAAGGGAGCTTCATAGGTCGAATACATATAAGCTGTGGGAGAAGCGAACTCGGCCGCGCAGGTATCGATGCGTTTGAACACCGGGCGTACGTTCAGCGTCCGCCGCAACGATTTCACCTCAGCCTCGGTTTTGTCCGCGAGCACGGCGAGACGCGCGTCGGAGAAACCCATGGCTTTCAAGGAACGCATGCCGAAGGCGTTGCCCGGCAGGCCATGATCCTTGATCTTCTGCTCGGTCTCGATGATGCCGCGCATTTGAGCCAGAAACCACCGATCGATCTTGCAGGAATTGAAAATATCCTCATTGGACCAGCCGAGCCGCATCGCCTGCGCCACCTGAAGCAAACGGTCAGGCGTCGGCGTGCCGAGCGCGGCGCGCACCGCGTTCTTGTCGTCGCCCTGGCCGAGGCCTTCGATCTCGATTTCATCAAGACCGGTGAGGCCGGTCTCGAGGCCGCGCAGCGCCTTCTGCAAGGATTCCTGAAAGGTGCGGCCGATGGCCATGACTTCGCCGACCGACTTCATCGAGGTGGTCAGCGTGGTGGACGCCCCCGGGAATTTCTCGAAGGCAAACCTTGGAATTTTGGTGACGACGTAATCGATGGTCGGCTCGAACGACGCAGGCGTCGCGCCGCCGGTGATGTCGTTGGCGATTTCATCCAGCGTGTAGCCGACGGCGAGTTTCGCCGCGACCTTG
>DASWQB010000211.1:0-1948 GCA_036398335.1 Afipia sp.
CGCGGCGCCCCGCACCCCTGCCGCGCGCACCCTGATGAAGTGGGCCGCCTGATGAACCTCGTGCCCATGGTCGTCGAACAGACCAGCCGCGGCGAGCGGTCGTTCGACATCTTCTCGCGCCTGCTCAAGGAGCGGATCGTCTTTCTGAACGGGCCGGTCGAGGACGGCATGGCGGCGCTGATCTGCGCCCAGCTGCTGCATCTCGAGGCCGAGAACCCGAAGAAAGAAATCCAGATGTACATCAACTCGCCGGGCGGCGTGGTGACGTCGGGCCTTGCGATCTACGACACCATGCAGTTCATCCGCCCGCCGGTCTCCACGCTGTGCACGGGGCAGGCCGCCTCGATGGGCTCCTTGCTGCTCGCGGCGGGCCACAAGGACATGCGCTTCTCGCTGCCGAATTCGCGCATCATGGTCCATCAGCCGTCCGGCGGCTTTCAGGGACAGGTCACGGACATCATGCTCCACGCGCAGGAAATCCTGAACCTGAAGAAGCGGCTCAACGAAATCTACGTTCGGCACACCGGCCAGTCCTACGAGAAAATCGAGGAGGCGCTGGAGCGTGACAATTTCCTCACCGCGGAAAAGGCTCGCGATTTTGGCCTCGTTGACAAGGTGATCGACAAGCGGCCGGAAGATCCGGCAGCCAAAGCGGCGTAACGCCGAACCCGCTCAATGCCATCGACGCGGGTGCTCCGGCATCCGCGTTTTTGTTTGGACGGCGGCGGGCCGCGCCGGTGGATGACATTACGAGTTCCATACATGTTTCCAGTGTCATTCCCGCAACGGTAGGGCGAATTCACCAGCTTCATGGTCGCAAAACGTCCGCAAATCACGCTAGAGTTGGAAAAATGGCGCCTGGCCGGTTAGCGAATTCTTGATCGTTGGATGACACCATGGTTGGCTGGCTCGGATAGGCTAGAGTGGATTGAGATTCGAGAGGTTACGATTCTCGCATATCAGGCGTGCAGGGTCTTTCTGGTACGGAATTTGCTCCTATTTTAACACACCCGGGACGTGTCCCGGACAGGGGCGATCTTCCATCAGGCGGATCGAGCGGTAGACGGAGACAGAAATGAGCAAGGTCGGAACAGGCGATTCAAAAAACACTCTTTATTGCTCGTTCTGCGGCAAGAGCCAGCACGAAGTCCGCAAACTGATCGCGGGACCAACCGTCTTCATCTGCGACGAATGCGTAGAACTGTGCATGGACATCATCCGTGAGGAAAACAAATCCTCGCTGGTGAAGTCGCGCGACGGCATTCCTACGCCGAAGGAAATCTGCAAGGTTCTGGATGACTATGTGATCGGCCAGCAGCACGCCAAGAAGGTGCTCTCGGTCGCGGTCCACAATCACTACAAGCGCCTCAATCACCAGACCAAGCACAACGATGTCGAGCTTGCGAAGTCGAACATCCTGCTGATCGGCCCCACAGGCTCGGGCAAAACGCTGCTGGCGCAGACGCTGGCGCGCATCCTCGACGTGCCGTTCACGATGGCGGATGCGACGACGCTCACTGAGGCCGGCTATGTCGGCGAGGACGTCGAGAACATCATTCTCAAGCTGCTGCAATCGGCCGACTACAATGTCGAGCGGGCGCAGCGCGGCATCGTCTATATCGACGAAATCGACAAGATTTCGCGCAAGTCCGACAATCCCTCGATCACCCGCGACGTGTCGGGCGAGGGTGTGCAGCAGGCGCTGCTCAAGATCATGGAAGGCACGCTCGCTTCCGTTCCGCCGCAGGGCGGGCGCAAGCATCCGCAGCAGGAATTTTTGCAGGTGGATACCACCAACATCCTGTTCATCTGCGGCGGCGCTTTCTCGGGTCTTGAGAAGATCATCTCCTCGCGTGGCCGTTCCACCTCGATCGGTTTCGCCGCGCAGGTGCTCGCGCCGGAAGATCGCCGTACCGGCGAAATTTTCCGCGAGGTCGAGCCCGAGGAT
>DASWQB010000212.1:0-6999 GCA_036398335.1 Afipia sp.
GGATGTCGTTGATGTAGTCGATAAGATTCGGAATATCCTCGAAGTTTGCACAAGCGAGCGCTCCGCGATCCAGAATGTAATCGAATTTCGTCGGAGTGCGGAATGATTGAAAATCACAGACTCCCAACGTTATAGAGCCCTCTTCAGTGGATTCATCGAACGTCGTTTTCGAAGTAATTTTGACGTTGTATCCTCGGCCGGTCAGGTTTTCCGCCCCGCGGGCGATACTTGCTTCGCTAAAATCAAAACCGAATGATCGCATGCGCAAGTCCGCGAAGAACGCCAGATTGACTGCATCTCCGCATCCATATTCAAGAACTTTCTTGCCCCGCAAATCGCCAAATAACAAGCGGTTCATAAACGTCGATACAACCAAGCTCCATGGATACCGGACGGCCAGCCCGGACTTATACAACCGGTCCCATATTGCTTGCTGCTCATTCAATACCATTTCGATATTCCGGATAGATCGTAAGAAAATGGATTACATCGAGAACTTAGCCGGCGATCGTCTCGCCGATTGACGAAATCGGAAACGATTTCCGATGCGTCCAATAGTGATCTTGCGTTATTGCGAAGCGACCTGTGGTTTCGCATGGTACATAAAAACCGTGAAATCGCGATCGTGATATTCATGCCTTAAAACTACGTGGGGTGTCAGGGTCTGGCAAAACGCCAACACACGAGCGGGCTCCGGATAAAATTCGTTCGGCTCATGCCTCGCCGCTAAGCTACTGAGAGAATTAAAGGCAACTGCCACCTTCGCGCACGAAAACATGCGCGCAATCAGCTGCTGCATCAGTGGCCAAGCATCGGCTCCAAGAAGATAGAAAATCCCATTCGCCACCACGATATCGAACGTTCCAAAATTCTCGGCAAGAATGTTTGCCTGCCTGATATCAGCTTCGGTGTGCTTGCGCTGCGCCTCCCTCACCATTTCGGCACTTAAGTCGACGCCGGTGTAGCGAACATTACCGCAGAGTTGCGCAAGAAAGCTTTTGAAATCAGCAAAACCACAACCGACATCCAAAACGGACCTGCCCTCGAAAGAACTGACCTGAGAAATAACCTTGAACTTCAGCAGTTGCGATTGAGCCTGTCCATAGTCGCAGGCGCGAAAATCGTGTCCGTAACGCCCTACGAGTTGATCATAGTATTTTCCAATTTCATCGAATACTTTTTCGCTCATACTTAAACCAATCCTGAGAAAATGAGGGGAGTTTTTCGGTGTTTGATCCGCCTCTTAACGCACGATTTTTCGAGGTCAATCAGCGCTGGCGAACTTACTGTTTGGCATTTTCCGTGGATGGGTCAAATGCATTTTTTCCTAGCGCAAAATGGGTTTCGCCGTCTAAATTGTAAACTCAGCAATAAGCCCTCATTCTCATAAATGTCTGAATTCGCAATAGGGGGTTTTTGATGGTAACCTCCCGAAGCGATCTAGAAGGAACGTATATGAAAAGGTTTGACGGTTTGCGGATCGGCCGTCATCACGTCGGACCCGGTCATCCTTGCTATATCATTGCCGAAATAGGCATAAATCACAATGGAAAGCGAGACTTGGGCGAGCAGATCATCAAAGCTGCGGCGTCAACGGGCGCAAATGCGGTCAAGTTTCAGAACTATCGGACGGAAGATTTCCTGTCCGATAAAACGCTGACATATCGTTATGTTGTGGACGGCCACAGCAAGGAGCAGTCTCAGTTCGATCTTTTTAAGCAATGCGAGATGTCCTATGAGGATCTCGTTGCCTATCGCAAAACGGCTGAATATTTTGGCCTGGACTTTATAAGTACACCCACGAGCATGCGTGGTGTCGACGATCTCGTCTCGATAGACGCCGCGGCGATTAAGAACGGCTCTGATTTTCTGGGCAACTTACCTCTGCTGAAGCACATGGCAAACAGTGGCTTGCCTACGATCGTCTCGACAGGAATGGCGACAGCAGAAGAAATCGACGAGGCGGTGGGATGCTTCCCGGGGCAAAAGCCGATCCTGCTTCATTGTATATCGATGTATCCGGCGCCGATGTCGGAACTCAATCTTTTAAAGATCCCGACACTGGCGTCCGCGACCGGATGCTTGACAGGATATAGTGATCATTCGCTCGGTTCCCAGAGCGCCGCTCTGGCGACAGCTCTCGGTGCATGCGTCATAGAGAAGCATTTTACTCTGGATCACGCACTTCCCGGCCCCGACCATTCAATGTCGACGACCCCGCAGGAAATGGCGGAGCTAGTCCGCTCGATCCGTGAAGCCGAAATGGCTTTGGGTTCATCCCAGCTTGCGCCAGCAGCAGGTGAAGCTCATTCACGAGACCAGTACCGACTATCCTGCGTGGCTGACCGAAATCTGTCCGCAGGGACTGTCGTTGCGGAAAACGACATTGTCTACCACCGACCCGGCGGCGGCATTAAACCTGCTGAGGCCGGCAGCCTGGTCGGCCGTAAGCTCGGCCATGCCGTCGATCGCGGACATCTTTTCAAATGGTCCGACTTTCAGTGACTGAACGAGCACAACCTCGACTTTTGGAGGCTACCTTTAACGACGCGCGCATCGTATTCGATCTGCGCAACGATCCCTTTATTGTTGCTCTGGGCCAAAGTGGAAAATCGGTATTATGGGACGAGCATCTGCGCTGGTTCAAGCACTGCCTCGAATCTCCTGACCTGCATCGCATTTATCTCATCACGATAGACGCCCTCTTCTGCTGCGTTTTGCGGTTCGACCGCAAAAACACAGCCACAGCCACCGTCTCGATCTATCTTCGTCAAACCTCGATCGGTCGTGGCATAGGTGTACGAGCCATCAAGCTCGGCTGCGAACTCATCGCCAACCTTTGGCCGATAAAAATAATCGAGGCGTTTGTTGTTTCCGGAAATACACGATCTGAAAGAGCATTCCGGCGGGCTGGTTTCCAAGCGGACATTCAACAACAAGCAGGACAGACTTTTGTGCTGTCCGTTGCCGACCTGCACAACGGTCCATCGTAAGATCGGCTCGACAACAGCTTTCATGCTCTTGTCGGCGCCAATTTGGTGAGCGCGGAGATTGCATCAACGATTCGCGCTGCCCCCATTCCATCGCAGGTTGCGGCGGCACGCCTTGACATTTCGTTGCGCCGAACATCATCGCCCTCAAGAGCGGCCACCTTGCACGCCAGCGTGTGCAGATCATCTCCTTCGGAAATCGACGCCAACTCAATCGCTCCCCCCCGCACCAATCGTTCGCTCACCCTTCTTTGATTTTCCGCCAACACGACGCATACCGCTGGCAAACCGAGACAACAACGTTCCCAGTGCATCGAGCCACCGCCCCCGATCGCCACCGCACTTCGGCTCATGATCGGCGCGATCTCCGTTGGATCAATTGCAAGCGCAATGCGCCGGTCACCATCCGCCACCGCGCGTATGTCATCGAGTTTTGTGGAGCTACTGCCGATAACGATATTAATCGGAGAATTATAGCCAATTGAAAACAATGCCTGAAGCACGTCAAATGTCATGCCCATCTGATCGCTCATTCCGAAACAAACGAAAACCCCCCGCGATTGTCCGGAAACGCGATGCTGCAGGGCTTCGGCGCGTGAGCGTCCGAATTCCTCTCTCAATAATGCAAATTGGGATCCAGCCAAAACACGAGAGCCGGGGGAAATCAGAGCCGTATATTCTGCCGGATCGGTCCCGAAATTCTGATCCACAAGCAAATCGCAATCGTGTCGCCTCGTTGGCATGTCATCGAATGATAAAATAAAATGAGTTTGTGCCCGGGCTGCACGTTCTTCGGCTTCGTTAATTTCATAATGGTCTATAACGAGAACATCGGCACCGGTATCCGGAAATGCAGTAGTTAACATTGGTGCGATAGGAGATGCAGGTTTTTCCGCCCGAATGACCGAAAACCCGGAATGAACCGGATCGATAGCTGAAAGCGAGTTGTTTGTTAGAAAGCAAATATCCGCTCCGCCGGCAGCCAACGATCGCGCCAAAACCAGGCAGCGCACGAGATGGCCTCCGCCAATTTCGTTGTTAGCATCGACGCGAAACGCAATTTTCATGCCGGGTTCCATAAGCTATCATGATTAACCCGCGATTTTCTTTCTATGAAAGTTGACTGAGTACTACCGCTTATCGCTAAAAGATACCCGGTTCCTATCGCGCCAAGTTTAAATAGATCACGTGCTGGAAGGTTAGTAGAATGAAGCTACCTTTTTCGATGAAATTTCTCCGGGAACAATTTTCTCAGGGCCAAAACATTATGGCCCTGATACGCGCCGCGGATGAAACCAGTATCAATACTCCTGCAGCAATCCTTGCTTCCTACGACATTCAAGCTGGATCCTATGTCGCGGCGATGTCGAATGACGACCATCGGAATGGAATTCTCCGATACGCATCGGCAATTTCGCGAATTGCAGATTCACTCTCGGTCAATTCTATTCTTGAGGCGGGCGTGGGTGAAGCGACAACTTTGGCACATGTTATAGGTCAACTCAGCGCACCGATTAAACTCGCGGCAGGCTTCGACATCTCCTGGTCGAGAATAGCTTATGGTAATCGTTATGCCACCGCACAGCGCGTCGATGCCTCTCTTATTCTGGGCGATCTATTTTCTATTCCAATCGCCGATAATGCATTTGATCTAGTATACACCTCTCACTCGCTGGAGCCAAACAGAGGGCGCGAGAAGGATGCGCTCCGTGAATTGTATCGAGTGGCCCGGCGCTACGTCATTCTAATAGAACCGGCGTCCAGTTTTGGTAATGCGGCAACGAAAAAACGGATTGCAGAGCATAAGTATTGCGAGGAGCTACAACGTCACGCCAAGGATCTTGGCTACTCTGTAATCGAACACCGTCTTTTTGACGTGTGCTTAAAAGAAAATAATCAGAGCGAATTAACTATAATCGAAAAACCACCCGTGGGAAAAAGAACTAGAGACAATGATTGGCTCGCCTGTCCGACATGCCGAACAAGTCTGATTCGCAACAAGGGCCATTTTTACTGCGAAGAATGCGGTCTCATTTATCCCAGCATCGATGGCATACCATGCCTCCTATCACAATCAGGAGTGATGGGTACGCACTTCATCGAAACCGAATCATCCCGAGGCAATCAATAAATTCAACTCTTCTGCAACTTTGTCCTTTTCAGGAATTCGAATATGGCTACGAACGTCGCTTACTTGGAATGTACGGGTGAACTTTGGCTGGAGGTGGCGGAGCGGCTAATGCGCGAGAGCGATTGGCAGCCTGTTTACTGGAGTGGCGCCGAACGGATGAAATCGGACGTTCAACGACGTTTCCAGGCCACACACTTCATCGACAATGCCAATGCAGTAAAGGGACAATTTGGAACCGAATGCGACACAGATCTCTTTTCAGCACTCGATGAAACGCTTTTAAAGGAATTGGCATTTACCGAGTCCACAGCTTTGCACATGATGGACAGAATGGATCCGGACGGATCCTTTAATTTCCACGAGCGAGTGGCCCTTTACCATCGCCATGTAAAATATTCGATCTTCCTCATCGAAAAACTAAAAATAGAAATCGCTATTTTTGCTGCCCCTCCTCATCTCATTTATGATTACATCTTTTATGAAGTATGCCGGATTTATAAAATACCTGTAGTGCTTTTCACTGAAACTGCTGTTGATGGATTGCTTTTCTCGTCCACCTCTATTGAGGAAGTTCCTCAAATTTTGGAAAAACCTTATCAAGCTTTGCTGGCTCAATCCGCCACTGCAACGCTTAGCGCGAGGGGCCAGCAATATTGGGAACGCTTGCAAGGAAGTTACGACAGAGCAATTCCAGATTATATTGCCGAACTGTACAGATATGAATTGACGGGCAGGAAAGAGACGCCATCCGAAAAATCGATGGGCTCGCCTATCGATCTCGTTCGGAAAATAACAGGACGGCGCAAGTTTTGGCAGATCCCCGATTTTTTTTCGAAAAAGCCACTGATGCCAGAGCATTCGATCGAACTGGACATCGTCAACGCGCTGAAAAAACTCCAGCAAATGCTGAGTGAGACCGGCAGAAACAACAATCACGCACTAGCTGCGGCGATCGACTGTACGCGACATCTGTATCGCGCGATCGAGACTGAGTTTCCTATTCATCTGAAAACGAACGCACTCCCAGAAACGTTTTATCTCAAGCAACACACCATCGCGCCCGAGCAATCCCATATTTCGCATCTGGAATATTGGATTTATCGGCTCTTGGCTGCCAAGAAAAAACAAACGCTGCTGAATGATTATCAGCTTTTAACGCAGCCGCTAGATTTATCGGTTCCTTTTATTTATGTCCCCTTGCAGTATCAGCCCGAAGTCTCAACGTCTCCATTGGGCGGGTCATATGTCAATCAGCTTCTCCTTGTTGAGCTCCTCGCCAAATCGGCTCCAACTGGCTGGTCAATTTTTGTCCGCGAACACCCATTCACCTTCGACAAAAAGGGCTCTGGTGAACTCACACGCGATTTTGACTTTCACCGAAAAATATCTTCGCTTCCAAACGTTCGGCTCGTGCCGCTCGAAGTCCCGGCTTTTGATCTCATAGATGCCGCGAAGGCCGTAGCTACAGTAACCGGCACAAGCGGCTGGGAAGCAATCATACGCGGGACGCCGGCTTTGGTATTTGGTCAGGCCTGGTACAAAAAATGCGAGGGTGCTTTTTCCGCCGCCGACAAGTGCGATTGTCAGAACGCAATCCGGGCAATTGAGGATGGATATCGCGTTAA
Organism: Afipia sp.; assembly: GCA_036398335.1. Lineage (GTDB taxonomy): Bacteria > Pseudomonadota > Alphaproteobacteria > Rhizobiales > Xanthobacteraceae > Afipia. The sequence goes on from DASWQB010000212.1 coordinate 6,747, forward strand.
TCCTGAGAAGGTAAGGAAATTTATGCAAGCATTGGAGCAAGTCGGATTTAGAGGTTACACAATCCCCGACCTGTCTTCTTCAGCGGCAGTATCCGCGACAACAAATGTTGACAGCTTCATCGCTGTTTTGAATCGTTACAGGTTTGACAGTCGGCAGGCTGTGTCTTGAGATGATAATCTGCATTGTTCAGGCACGCATGAGTTCGAGCAGATTACCCGGGAAGGTCCTAAAACCAATTTTGGGAGAGCCGAT
>DASWQB010000213.1:0-12531 GCA_036398335.1 Afipia sp.
TTGCGCTCCTGCGAGGGCGAGAGCGACTCGCTCTGCAGCTGGTTCTGGATGTCCTGCTCCTGCAGGCGGCGCAGCTTCTTGTAGGAATCCGCGATCTTGTCGAAGGTCTCGACCACCTTCGGCTTCAACTCGGCCTCGATGGCGGCGAGCGACATCTGGTTTTCGTATTCGTCGTCCTCGTCGTCGTCGGCGGCGGGGGCTGCGCCCTCTTCCTCGCCGGCGGCGGGCGCGGCACGGAACGGGGTCGGCGCTGGCGGGGCCGCGGGCGGCGCGGGCTGCACGGCGGCGATCACCTGCACGGTGCCGTCGGCGTTGACAATGGCGTTGGTCGGCTGGCCGTCGGGCCCGACGGGACCGGCGATCATCGCCGGGTTCATGTTGTTCTTGGCGTCGGGGCCGGCATAGGTGGCTTCAAGATCGATGATGTCGCGAAGGAAGATCTTTCCCTCGTTGAGTTCGTCGCGCCAGATGATGATGGCCTGAAAGGTCAGCGGGCTTTCGCACAGGCCCGCGATCATCGCCTCGCGGCCGGCTTCGATGCGCTTGGCGATGGCGATTTCGCCCTCGCGCGAGAGCAGCTCGACAGTGCCCATCTCGCGCAGATACATCCGCACCGGATCGTCGGTGCGCTCGCCGGGTTCGCTCTTCTTGGTTTCGGTGACGGCCTTGGAGGTGACCTCGACAAGCTCGTTATCGGTCTCGTCGTCGGCCTCGTCCTTGTTCTCTTCCTCGTCGCTGTCGGCGTCGTCGGCTTCCGACACGTTGATACCCATGTCGGAGAGCATCGCCATGATGTCTTCGATCTGTTCGGGCGAGGTGGTGTCGGAAGGCAGCACTTCATTGAGCTGATCGAAGGTCACGAAGCCGCGCTTCTTGGCCTGCTTGATCATCTTCTTGACGGCGGCATCGGAGAGGTCGAGCAACGGCGAAGGCGCGTCGGCGGAATCCTTCTCGGGCGCATCGGCGGCCTTCTGGTCCTTGTCCTTGATCGCTGCCGTCTTTGCCTTGGTGGCCATTCACATCGCTCCTGAAACGCACGTCGCGCGAGGGCACGTCTGCCCGCGCAGCTTCTGTTTTCGCGTCGCTCAAACATCGCGGCCCATGTCGCTTCGGGCCATGCTTTTTGACGCACAAAGGGCGGCGCACGACACGCCACCCCGAATCGGTTTTGCCTTCACGTGGCCCGGTTATCACCGCAGGCCGTTAAGCTCTGATTAACCCTGTTTTTGCGGGTAAATCCTCGTTTTGGCGAGTCTTTTTAACGCGCTGGCGGGTCGTTGCCGACCCATTTTTCCGTTCGTGTCCGCCTTATTTCGTCAGGAACGCCCCTGGAACCGGCCGGAGGATTCGCCAAACCCCTCAATCAGCGCTTGGGTGCCGTCCACTTCGGCCAGCCGGGCTTTCACATCGCGCAGCCACGCATCATTCGCTTCGCTCGGATCCTGGCCGAGGGCCAGTTCTGCATCCTTCAGCTCCCTAAGTAAGGAGTGCGATTGCCGATGCAAGGCGATGAGCTGGTGCCATGTCGACAAAACGTCCTCTTGCGCGGCACCGGCTTGCGCGCCCCACACATCGCGGGTTGTAATGGACTTCTCAACCCTTTGAATTTGCTCTGAATATCCTGACCGCTCAAGACTTGCGCGCAGCCGTGCGCTTTCCGCAGCCGGATCGTCGGCGTGCGAATAATTCGAAAAGGCCCCGATGATGGCGGCGCGCAATTTATGCGCTTCCGGATGCGCCAGTTCGAGCGCCGCGACCTCCTCAAGATGGTCGTGCAGCAGCCAGGGATGATTGATCAGCGAAAGCAGGATCAGGGCCTCGCGGCGAGATAACGCGGAGCGCTGGCCGCGCATGATCGAGGAGCCCGCCAGATGGGGGCTGACGACCTGATAGGGCTGGCGGCTGATGGTACGCGTGCCTCCTGTGGATAGCTCGCCCCGGGCCTCATTCCGGCCCGCCGCACCGGGCTGAAACGACCCCCTTGGACTGACCCGTCGCCCTGATTCGCCACTCAGCCCGCTTTGCCCCGGCTGGCGAAACCCGCCGCCGCGATAGCCACCGGCACCGTTTTGGTAGTGTCCTTGAGGCGCAAAGGCGTCGCGCAGCCGCTGCGAAAAATCCTGCCAATAATAACGGCGCACGGTCTCGTCCCGGATGCCGTTCGACAATTCCTTGATGCGGGCTTCCAGGGCGGCGCGACGCTCCGGCGTGGCGAAGCTGCCGCCTTCGACCTCACGCGACCAGATCACTTCGCCGAGCGGCTTGGCCGCGCCGATCACCTCTTCGATCGCGGCGCGCCCGCCGGAGCGCGCGAGATCGTCGGGGTCCTGCCCCTCCGGCAGCAGCGCGAAACGCAGACTCTTGGCAGGTTTCAAAAGAGGAAGCGCGAGGTCAGCCGCGCGAAACGCCGCGCGCTGTCCCGCGCCGTCGCCATCGAAACACAGGATCGGCTCGTCCGCCATCTTCCAGAGCAGCGCAAGCTGGTTCTCCGTCAGCGCGGTGCCAAGCGGCGCGACGGTTGCGGGATAACCCGCACCGACCATGGCGATGACGTCGATATAACCTTCGACCACGATCAGGGACGCGGAGTTATTTTGCGCGGACTTTCCTGCGTCGTGAGTTGCCTGCCGGGCGGTGGCGAGGTTGTAGAGATTGTCGCCCTTGTGAAACAGCGGCGTTTCCGGCGAATTCAGATATTTCGCCGGCACATCCTTTTCGAGCGCACGGCCACCGAACGCGATCACCCGCCCGCGCACATCGGTGATGGGAAACATCACGCGGTCGCGAAATCGATCATACGGCACCGGGATATCGTCGCCGCCGATCAAGAGTCCTGCCTCGATCATGTCATCGACCGAAATGCCGTGCGAGCCGAGATGCTCCTTCAAAGCAAAACGCTCAGCGGGCGCGTAGCCGATCCGGAACTGCAATTGCGTCGCGGGCTGGATCGAGCGGTCGCCGAGATAGCCCCGCGCTTTCGCACCGACGCGCGACGCCAGCGTGTCGGCAAAGAACTTCGCGGCGAGATCCATCACGTCATACAGTGTCTTGCGACGCTGTTCGTGGCGCGCGGCATCGGGCGTCACCGCCGGCAGCGGCATGCCCGCCATTTGCGCGAGACGCTCCACCGCTTCGGGGAACGTCGCGCCCTCGGTCTCCATCACGAAGTTGATGATGTCGCCATGCTTGCCGCTGGAGAAATCGTGGTAAAAACCCTTCTGGTCGTTGACCGTGAAGGACGGCGTCTTTTCCTGATGGAACGGCGACAGGCCCTTGAATTCCTTTCCCGCGCGCTTGAGCTTCACGCGCCGGCCCACGACTTCCGACACCGGAAGCCGCGCGCGCAGATCATCGAGAAATTGGGGCGTAAAACGCATGGAATCGGGAAACCTCTGCAACCGATCATCAATATAGGGTTGCTGCGGCGATCCCCAAAACCCGCTGGCAGAGGGACGAGTTGTCCCCGTTGATCACAGCAAAATCAGCCAGCCAAATCCCGGCGTTCGCGCCGAAACATGGCTGCCAGATAATCCGCAACCGCTCTCACACGCGGCAGCCGCGCGACGTCCTTGCGCAAAAGCATCCATATTTCTCGATTCGGAGGCTTTTTCGAAAGCATCACAGGTACGAGGTGGGGGTCGTTCGCGCCCACATGCAACGGCAATTGCGCCACGCCCAGGCCCGCGCGCGCGGCAGCAGCCTGAGTGGCCTGGCTGTTGGTGCGGACGATGAAGCGGGCTTGCGGGAACTCGCGGTTGAGCCATGCGGCGTCGGCGATGAAATCGTTTTCGCTGTCAAAGCCGAGCATGATTGGCGACGAATTCTTGTTCAGAGTATTCGCGTAGCTTCGTGAGGCATAGAATGAGAAAGCAACACTCGACAAGCGCCGCGCCAGAAGATCGCTGTCCTTCGGACGCCCGAAGCGCAATGCGATGTCGGCCTCGCGACGCGACAGACTGATGACCCGCGACTCCGCGATGATCTCAAGATCGATGCCAGGATGCAGTTTGTGAAAATCGCCGAGACGGTCGACAACAAACCTGTCCGCCATCGAGCGCGCCATAGTGAGGCGGACGACACCGGACAATTCCGCGTCGGGTGCGGCCAGATCCGCGCTCGCTTGCGCCGCTTCCTCCATGGTCCGCGCGAGCACCTCGACGCGGCGGCCCTGCGCGGTCGGCATATAGCCATCGGCTTTGCGATCGAACAGCGGCGTTTGCAATGCTGCTTCAAGGCTGGCGACGCGACGCGCCACCGTGGCATGACTGACTTTCAGCGCGCGCGCCGCCGCCGAAAGACTGCCGTGACGGGCCAAAGCGAGAAAATACCGAAGGTCTTCCCAACCGGGGGCTGATCGTTTTTGAACAGGCATGTGCCAAATATAGACAATTTCGGACAGGCCCGCCATCGCCTATAGTTGATCCTATCGCTTCACAGGAACCAGCCATGACCGCACAGTCGCTTCTTCAGATCGTGAAGGCTCCCCTTCATCCAAGCCCGCTCGCCAAATCCGTCCTCATCATCATCGACGCCCAGCTCGAATATCTAAACGGCAAACTGCCGCTGGACGGCATCGATTCCGCCATCGTCGAAGCCTCGAAGCTGTTGAAACTGGCGCGCAATAGTGGCGTGCCGGTCTTTCATGTCGTGCACCATGGCGCAGCGGGCGCACCCCTGTTCGACGAGACCACACCGCAAGGCGCCATCATCCCTCTTCTCACCCCTGCGGCAGGCGAAGTCGTGGTGCGCAAGACATTGCCGAACTCCTTCGCGGGCACCGATCTCGATGCGCTGGTCAAAAGCACCGGCCGCAGCGAACTCATCCTCGCGGGATACATGACGCATATGTGCGTCAGCGCCACCGCGCGCGCAGCGCTCGACCTGAAATACCGCACCACCATTGTCGCCAACGCGGCCGCCACCCGGGACCTTCCCGATCCGCTCGGGGGCGTCATCCCCGCAAGCGTCGTGCACCGTGTGGCGCTGTCCGAACTTGCGGATCGCTTTGCCATCGTGGTGAAGGATACCGCGGCGCTGACGGCGGCAGCGGCGGTATCATGACGCAAAGGGGCGGCGGATAATTTTCGGAATGCCGCTATGCCTGGTGTGAGGTTGACATTCGCCTGACAGCAACGAATTAAGTCCTTTATTCCGCACTGCTGCCGAAAGTCCCCATGTCCGCTCCTGTCCATGACGAATCCGGCCAAGGCCCCGGTTTCGGCATTGTTTTGTCTCTCGCCATCGCCTGCGGCGTCACCGTCGCCAACATCTATTACGCTCAGCCGCTGATCGGGCCGATCAGCGAAACGTTTCATCTCGACATTTCCGTCTCCGGACTGATCGTCACCATGATCCAGTTTGGCTACGTGCTCGGCCTGATTTTTCTCGCTCCGCTCGGAGATCTGATCGAGAACAAGACGCTGATCCTCGCCACCACCAGCGCTGTGATCGTCAGCCTCGCAATCTCCTCCCTCGCGCCGAACGTATCAACGTTCATTGCAGCTTCGCTGCTGCTCGGATTGACCGCGACCGCGACCCAGATGCTGATTCCGGTCGCCGCGCATCTTGCGCCCGAGCACAAGCGCGGTCAGATCGTCGGCACCGTGATGAGCGGCCTGTTGTTCGGCATTTTGCTGGCGCGCCCGATTTCCACGCTGGTCGCTGGCGCGCTTGGCTGGCGCGGCGTCTATGGGCTTTCCGCTGTGGCAATGCTCGGCGTGCTGATGATGCTGTCGATCGTGCTGCCGCGCCGTAAACCCGTGCATACGATGAATTATGCGGAACTGATCCGCTCCTTGTGGAAGCTGCTGTTGACAACGCCGCCGCTTCAGCGCCGTACCGCCTACCAAGCAATGATGTTCGGCGCATTCTCACTGTTCTGGACCGCGACGCCGTTGATCCTGCAACAACCTCCATTCTCGTTGGGCCACATTGCGTTGTCGCTGTTTCTGCTCAGCGGCGCGGCAGGCGCCTTCATTGCGCCCGTTGCGGGCCGTCTCGCCGATAAGGGATATGGCGATGCGCTGACGTTCGGTGCGATTGTCATGGTCGCCATCGGGTTCGTGCTGGTCTGGATCGGCGGACACTCCCTGTGGTTGCTGGTGATCGCGGGGATCACCCTCGACGCCGGCGTGCAGATGAACATGCTGGTCGGTCAACGCACGATCTATTCGCTGGGCGCTCACATCCGCAGCCGCGTCAATGCGATTTATCTCGCATTGTTTTTCGTCGGCGGCGGAATAGGATCGGCGCTTAGCGGTTATGCTGTGAGCCACGGCGGTCATGTCAGCGTCGCGGTGATCGGGCTGTGCTTTCCGTTCATCACGCTCGTCCTTTTCGGACTGGAATTGGCGCGCCGCAAGAGCTAGCGATCCACTCCGCTAGGCGTCGACGACCTCGTCGCTGATGATGAAGAATTTCGCCAGTTCCATGTGACCGAACGTCGTCGACAGCGCCACGTCGGCGGCATCGCGTCCGGTCGCCATCAGAATGCGCCCGATGCGCGGCTTGTTGTGGCGCGCGTCGAATGTGTACCACTTGCCCGACAGATAGACTTCATACCAGCCGGAAAAATCCATCGGTTCGGGGTCCGGCGGAATGCCGATGTCGCCCATGTAGCCGGTGACGTATCGCGCCGGAATGTTCATGCAGCGGCACAGCGTCAGCGCCAGATGCGCGAAGTCGCGGCACACGCCTTTTTTCTCTTGATAAACGTCGAACGCCGATTTGGTCGGCCGCGCATGCTCATAGCCGAACGTCACGTGATTATGCACGAAAGTGTTGATCGCCTGCACACGTGCCCAGCCGGGCGGCGTATCCTTGAATAGCGACCAGGCGATGTCGGACAAACGGTCCGTTTCGCAATAGCGGCTTGCCATCAGATAAAGCAGCACGTCGTCCGGCAATTGTTCGATCGGCATTTGCTGCGCCTCGGGCACGATGGCGTCCGGCATGCCGGTATCGCGCACCCGCGCGTTCAGCCGGAACGTGATGCCGCCGGCCGGCGCGGTCAGCCGCCCGCAGACGTTGCCGAAGCTGTCATGATAATAGCGGATCGGAACGTCGGGCTCCGTGACGATGCGCTCCTCGCCGATGACGTCTTTGGCGCGGGAGGGATGAACGCGCAGCATGATGATCATCGGCGTTGCCAGCGGCGCCGCATAACTGATCTCGAACCCGATTTTGATCTCCATGCCTAAACTTTCTCCGCCTCACCGATCGAAACGACGTTGATGGACACGTCCATGGACAGATGTGCATCGGCGGCGCCGGAATAGGTGCCGTGCAACGGAATCGCCTGGCGCGGATCGCGCGACACGGCGACACGGATAAGATCACGGTTGCCGACGATGCCGTTGGTGGGATCGAACTCGACCCAGCCGGCGTCCGGCAAATAGACCTGTACCCAGGCATGGGTCGATCCGCCGCCGATATAACCGTGGGAGCGGTCACCCGGGATAAACAGATAGCCGCTGACAAAACGCGCCGCGAGACCAAGACGCCGCAGCACCTCGATCATGAACAGAGCATAGTCACGGCAAGTCCCGGACCGCGTGTAAAGCGTATCGAGCGGATGCTGGGTGCCGTGCTCGTAGCGTTTGCGATAGACGAAATATTCGCGCACGCCGTGGGTGATGTTGACCAGCAGATCCTGCGTCCGGGTTGTTACGCCCTCCGACAGAAACCGCCGGCCCCAGGCTGCGATCGCGCCGTCCGGATCGGCATATTGCGGGGTGATGTATTGGACAAGATCCGGCAGTTCCTCACTGTCGTAGAGAAACGGATAGAAATAGCCCTCGTCATCCGCTGACAGCACAAGGTCATCGACCGGATTATACTCGACGGTGACGACGCTGTTGAAAATCAGCCGGTCGGCCCGCTCGCCGAAGGTGGCGATGGCGACCGAATTGCCGAACACGTCATGGATGGTCCGGAGCGTCTGGGGTTTTGGCGTGATGTCGAGCGAGGCCGACAGCACCCTCAGATCGTGGCCGTCGCGCGGGCGCAGCATGATGCGGTGTTCGCCGAACGCCACTTTGTAAGCGTAGCGATACTCGGTCTTGTGATTGATCGTCAGCAGGGGCATCGTGGTCATGGCAGAATCGTACACTCGAACAGGGTCCCGTCTCAGCCAAATATTGGGCTGTGGGTGCTGACCAACTAGGCAAATGGACAAGACAGCCTCATCCGCGCCCGGCGGCATTTCTCTACTCCTTGGCGAAGGCGAAGTTCCCCCGGTCCTGGAAATCAACCCGGACAGCCGCTCGCCTTTCCTGTTCACCTGCGACCATTACGGGCGGCTGATCCCGCGCCGCCTGGGCGATCTCGGCCTGCCCGCCAGCGAACTGGAACGCCATATCGCCTGGGACATCGGCATCGCCGGGGTCGCGACCAGGCTGGCAAACGACCTTAACGTTCATCTGATCGCGCAGCGTTATTCGCGCCTCGTGATCGACTGCAACCGGCCGTTCGACAGTCCAAGCTCGATCCCTCTCATCAGCGAGGCGACCGAAATCCCGGGAAACAGCGGGCTGAACGGCGACGCCATTCAAATGCGGCGGCGCGACATCTTCGGCCCCTACCATGATCGCATCATTGAGGCGCTCGACGCCCGTGCAGCACAGGGCATTCCCACGATTGTGGTGTCGCTGCATTCCTTCACACCGGTCTATGCCGGCGTAAAACGGCCGTGGCACATCGGCACGCTGTATCATCGCGACACGCGGCTGCCGCCTTTGTTTCTCGAATTGCTGCGTGCCGAGGGCGATCTCGTCGTCGGCAACAACGAGCCTTACGCAGTCAGCGATGACACCGACTACACCATCCCGGTGCACGCCGAACGGCGTGGCCTGATCAATTCAGGGCTGGAAATCCGGCAGGACCTGATCGCCGACGAGAGCGGACAGATCGAATGGGCCGAGCGGCTCGCGCGAATTTTAACCGAGATCGAGGGCCGGCTGACGGCGCATGGATTGAGCGGATTGTGACGTGGCGTTTATCCGCCATCTCTCCCCGCGTCGTCCCCGCGGACGCAGACCCAGTCCCTCAACACGCCATGCCATCAGTTTGCTGGGTCTCCGCCTGCGGCGGGGACGACATCCAAAGTGAGACTCAGCCGGTCAGCGCCGCCTTCACCAATCCGCTGGCCTTGCCGAAATCCATCTGCCCGGCATATTTCGCCCGCAAGGCACCGATTACCTTGCCCATGTCCTTCATGCCGGCGGCGCCAGTGTCATTGATGGCGGCAGCGATCGCAGCCTTCACTTCGTCGTCTGACATCTGCTTGGGCAGATAGGCGGAGATGATGGCGATTTCCTCGCGCTCCTTCGCGGCGAGTTCGGATCGTCCGCCTTTGTCGTAAAGCTCGACCGATTCCTGACGCTGCTTGATCATCTTTTGCAACAGCCCGAGAATGTCCTCGTCCGTCAGCGCCGGCTTGCTCTGCCCGCGCGCCTCGATGTCTGCATTCTTGATCGCTGAATTGATCATGCGCAGCGTGCCGAGCCTGTGCTCCGCCTTCGCCTTCATCGCCTCCTTGACCGCGTTGTTGATGTCGTCGCGCAGCATCTGCGTCTCCCTGCGGCGGTCCGTCCGCCCAACCCAATCAGATAATGCCCGGGTTTAAGGCGTTTCGCGCCTAGGCACAACCACAGACCGGCCCAAACCGCCCCCCTTGTTTAAAGCATGATCTTCCCGGAAATCGGCCTCCGCTTGTCCGGATCATGCTCCGGGCAGCAAACATGAGGAAACCGCATGGCCCTGTGGCGTTTGTCCTTTGACGCCTCGTGCGGCAGGGGTTATGTGATGCGCTTATGACCCCAACATACAATTCCTCAGCCTGGCCGGACCACAAACCGACCGCGCTGCTCGTGCTCGCCGACGGCACCGTGCTGGAGGGCTTCGGCCTCGGCGCGGAAGGCTCGGCCGTGGGTGAAGTCTGCTTTAACACGGCGATGACAGGATATCAGGAAATCCTCACCGACCCGTCCTATGCCGGGCAACTCATTACCTTCACGTTTCCGCACATCGGAAATGTCGGCACCAATGACGAGGACATCGAGACCGTCAACATGGCGGCGACGCCTGGCGCACGCGGCACGATCCTGCGCGCCAACGTCACCGACCCATCGAATTATCGCGCGACAAAACATCTCGACCAATGGCTGAAAGCGCGCGGCATCATCGGCCTCGCCGGTATCGACACAAGGGCGCTGACCTCCCTGATCCGCAGCAAGGGCATGCCGAACGCGGTCATCGTGCACGCGAAAGACGGCAAGTTCGATTTGCACGCGCTGAAGGAAGAGGCACGCGAATGGCCGGGCCTTGAAGGCATGGACCTGGTGCCGATGGTGACCAGCACGCAGCGTTTCGACTGGGACGAGACGCCGTGGGTTTGGGACAAAGGCTTCGGCAAACTTGGAAAGCCCGAATTTCACGTCGTCGCGATCGACTATGGCGTCAAGCGCAACATCCTGCGCCTGCTCGCCGGCGAGGGATGCAAGGTCACGGTCGTGACAGCGACAACCTCGGCGGAAGATATTCTGGCGATGAAGCCGGACGGCGTGTTCCTGTCGAACGGCCCGGGCGATCCGGCCGCGACCGGCAAATATGCCGTGCCGGTCATCAAGAAGGTGATCGACTCGGGCACGCCGACCTTCGGCATCTGTCTCGGGCACCAGATGCTCGGCCTCGCGCTCGGCGGCAAGACCGTGAAGATGCATCAGGGCCATCACAGCGCCAATCATCCGGTGAAGGACGTCACCACAGGCAAGGTGGAAATCACGTCGATGAACCATGGCTTTGCCGTGGACAAAACGACACTGCCTGCGAGCGTCGAGCAGACGCATTTCTCGCTGTTCGACGACACCAATTGCGGCATCGCTCTCAAAGACAGGCCAGTGTTCTCGGTGCAGTATCATCCGGAAGCCTCACCGGGCCCGCGCGACTCGCATTACCTGTTCAAGCGGTTCGCCGATCTGATGCGCGCGAAGCAGCGGGCCTGAGCGCCTTCTTCTCTCCTGCAAAGGAGGAAAACTCATCCCGCGGCGTTCAGTTCAGCCCGGTCGAACTCCTGTTCGAGCTGATGAAACGCATCGTCGCCGATCTCGCCTGAATTGCGCATGTCGAACAGGACGCGGCGGGCCGCCTCGATTGCTTGCAGCCGGAGCTGATCGGCCGGTAACTCGCTGGTTGTCAGGCCGTCCGGATTATTTTCCGCCTTGTCGAGCAACTGCCGGTATTCGAGCCGCAGCAATTCCGCTTCCGGCGAGATGTTGCCGTCGATGGCTTCCAGCGCCGCGTGAAAGGCCGCGCGGCGCGCCCAGCCGATCTCGTGGCTGACCGGATCGTCGTCGTCCAGCGCAAACCAGATGATCAGCGGACGCAATGTCAGCCCCTGAATCACAAGCGTGCCCAGCACAACGCCGAAGGCCGTCAGCAGGATCAGGTCGCGATAGGGGAAATTTTCGGGCAGCGCGAAAGCGGCCGCAAGCGTGACAATGCCGCGCATGCCGCACCACGAGATCAACAGGCTGCTCTTGATCGACGGAACACCGGATTTGCGCTCCGGATTATAGCCGTAGCGCAGAAACTTCGCGCGAACGACGGTGATGTAGCACATCATCCAGATGATCCGCGCCATGATCACGGTGGCGAGCACGATCCCGGCGACGATACAATATTGCTGTCGTATCGCGCCTTCGCCCAGTTCGCTCCAGATCGGCCGCAGTTGCATTCCGATCAGAACGAAGGCCATCACATTGAGCAGGAAGACGACCGTTTCCCACACGGCATAGGATGGCACCCGCAATCGTGCGTTCATGAAAACCGGTGCGCTGCGCGCGACTGTAATCGCATAAACCACGATGGTGAGAATGGCCGATAGCTGCAATTTTTCTGCGGCGATCCAAACCAGGAAGGTGGTTGCGAATTGCATGATGATCGATGTCGGAACGTCGTTGATCCGTCCGAGCAAAGGCAGCGTGACCTTGGCCAGCGCATAGCCGACGATCAGGCTGCCGATCAGGGCAACCGTGAGTGCGGGTGCAACGCTTTCGACACGCAAGGACGACGCCATCGCGGCCGCCACCGCGACGCGATAGATCAGGAGCGCGCTGGCGTCGTTGAGCAGGCTTTCCCCTTCAAGAATTTTGAGGATGCGAAACGGCAATCTCACGCTGCGCAGGATCGCCGTGGCGGCTGCGGCGTCCGGCGGCGCGACGATGGCGCCGAGCGCGATGGCGGCTGCCCACGGCATGTCCGGCACGAGCCAATGCGCCACAACAGCGACCGCTAACGTCGTGACCCCAACCGCCGCCAATACCAGCATGGTGACCGGAAGCCAGTTGTCACGCAGATCGCGCAGCGACGCGTCGAATGCCGCATCGACCAATACGGGCGCCACGAACAACGCGAGCGCCAGCTCAGGGTCGAGCGCCCAGTTCGGTGAATTCGGCAGGAACGCGATGACTATTCCGCCAAGCGCCAGAAAGGTCGGGTATGGAACACTAAGCCTCCGCGCCAGCGCCGAGA